>DAIOGR010000156.1:0-5502 GCA_036745155.1 Gaiella sp. | reverse complement strand
GGATGCACGAAGCAGGCGTGCGGGATCCGTGACGCCTGGGGAGAGTTCGAGCGTCGAGGCGCCGTGGTGCTGGGCGTCAGCCCCGACGGAGAGAGCTCGCACGCGAAGTTCCGTGACAAGTTCGGCTTGCCGTTCCCGCTGCTCGCCGACACCGGTCACGCGACCGCCGAGGCGTACGGCGTCTGGGTGGAGAAGAGCATGTACGGCAAGAAGTACATGGGGGTCGAGCGCTCTACCTTCGTGATCGACGCGCAGGGGAACGTGACCAAGGTGCTGCGCAAGGTGAAGCCCGAGACGCACGCCGACGACGTGCTCGCCGTGCTGCCCTGACGCACCATCTAGGCGGGTCGCTGGTTGCGCTCGAACTTGTGCCAGCCCTTGTCGCCCCGCAGGAACCGCCATGTGCCCTTCAGGCGCGCCCACGCCATCACCGGCCGGTAAGCCACGAGGTCGAGGGGCGCCAGCACGGTCAGCCACGCGAGGTCGCGCAGCCTGTAGGTGCGGGACTGGACGTCGCTCGCCAGGATCGCGGCTGCTGTGAGCGACGCGTTGAGAAAGCCGAGCGTGCCGACCACCAGTGCGAAGACACGCCAGTCGAGCACGCCGAGCAGCACCGCCGCGGGGACGGTGACGAGCGCGAGGACTTCGAACAGGGGTGCCAGCACCTCCGAGAGCAGGTAGAACGGAGCCCCCACGAGCCCGACGGCGCCGTAGCGCGGGTTGAACAGGAGCCTCCGGTAGTGGACGACCGTCTCGATGATCACTCGTTGCCAGCGCTCGCGCTGCGAGACGAGCTTGCGCACCGTGTCCGGGCCCTCGGTGGTGGCGATGTTGTCGGGCAGGCAGATGATCTTGTAGTCACGCTTCTGGCGACGCATGTGCTCGTGCACGCGGTAGGTGAGCTCGATGTCCTCGCACGAGAAGCGGGGCTCGTAGCCGCCGACCTCCTCGAGCACGTCCTTGCGCCAGATCTGGAACGCTCCCGGCGCGCACAGCATGAAGTCGAGCCGCGACCAGGCGAGGCGGTTGTTGAAGAACGCCCGCATGAAGTCGAGCTGCTGGAAGGCGATCAGCGGCCTCCAGCCGATGCTGCGGCTTCCCACCGGCTCCGACATCGTCTGCAGCGCGTTCTCGGACACGGTCAGGAAGCTCGCGACGCCGATCACCCGCGCCGGGTCCTCGACCACGAGCCGCATGGCTCTCAGGAGCGCGTCGGGCTCGAAGATCGTGTCGGCGTCGACGCAGCACACGTACCGGGAGCGCGCCACGTTCAGCCCGGCGTTGAGCCCGTCGGCCTTCCCGCCGTTCTCCTTGTCGACTACGAGCAGCCTGGGCTCGACGCCGCTGCGTAGCACCCCGTGCACCTCGGCGCTCGGAAAGAGGCTGCGTGCGAAGAGCTCGAAGGGCTCCAGCGCGAAGGCGTCTCTCAGCACCGCGATCGTGCGATCGGTCGATCCGTCGTTGACGACGATCACCTCGAACTCGGGATAGTCGAGCGCCAGCAGCGAGCGCACGCTCTCGACGATCGCCGCCTCCTCGTTGAACGCGGGTGCGATCACGCTGACGGGGATCGTGAACCTGGAGGCGGCGATCGTCTCGTAGTCCTCGGCGGCGCTCTCGTGACGCCTGAGGCGGTTCTCGAACGCGCCGACCACGACCAGCACGATGTACGCCGTGTAGACCACGACGAGGTACGAGACGCTGACGACGACGGCCGTGAGCAGGATTCGCTCGGGGCTCACGTCACGCGACCTCTCGTTCGGGCACTGCCGGAGCATCCGCGGCGCGGGTGAGGGCGAGGCGGCGCAGGCGCTCTCCCCCGGCCGCGAAGATCTGATCGAGCAGCGCCCGGTTGCGGCCGCTCGCGAGCAGCTCGTCGACGTAGCCGACATCCTGCAGCACCTCGGCTGCGCCGTTCCGCGCGAACGCGTCGCCGGCCACGAGCGTCTCCCTCAGCGCCTCCACGGCGCCGAGCCCGAGTGTGCGCAGCGCGTCCTTGGCCGCCGACCGCACCCACCAGCGCTCGTCGGCGAGCAGCGGCACCACACGTGCGACGTCCGCGGGCGTGCCCAGCCGCCCGACGGCCCGGGCTGCGTGCACTCGGACGAACCACTCGGGATCCTGGAGCAGCCGGAGCGCGGCAGCCAGGGGGCGCTTGCCTCGCCGGCCGGCGAGCGTCTCCACTGCCGCGGCACGCACGTTCGCGTCCGCGTCGGCGGCGCGCGCAACGAGAGCCGGTGTCCCGAGCTTCGGGTAGAGCGCCAGGAGCGTCGCCGCCCAGAAGCGAACAGCCGGGTCGACGTCGTCGAGGAGAGGGACGAGCAGCGGCCCGGGAGCCGGTGCGAGCCGCTCCAGCTGGGCGGCCACGCGAGAGCGGAAGTAGACGCCTCGCTGCAAGGCCCGGACGAGCTCCTCCACCGCCCACGTCGTCCCCACGTCGCCGAGCGATCGCACCGCGGCGCCGGCGACCTCCACGTCGCCGTCTGCGAGCGCCGCGGGCAGGAGCGTACGGCAGGCGGGATGGTTCACGCGGGCGAGCGCCCGGAGCGCGCGGATGCGCCGCCACCGCCCCGACTCGGTGCGAGGCGAGCTGTCCGCCTGGCGCAAGAGGCGGCGCTCGACGCGGCCGCCGCGCCGCGGCGCCACCAACGTGCGTCCGCCCGGGCGTCGCCGACGGTCGTGGCCCGCCCGGCCGACGACGATCAGCAGGGAAAGTCCGAGCCACAACGCCACCGACGAGATGAAGACAGGCGCGACCTGGCCTGCGTGTAGGCCCATGCCAGGGAGGTCGGTCGCAGGCCGGGCGCCGTCGTCCCCAAGAACGGGGACACGCGCAGGCCTGTGTGAACGAAAGCCGGTGCTTCCCCGAGCTGCGAGGAGACACCGGCTTTCGCTCACCACGATGCGGATGAGAGGACTTGAACCTCCACGCCCTTACGGGCACACGGACCTGAACCGTGCGCGTCTACCAATTCCGCCACATCCGCGCGGCCGTGGGATTCTAGCGGCCCGTTACCCGACCGGAACGCCGCAGCGGCTCGAGGTGTTAGGGCATGCTTGCAGCGGCGCTCTCGCCGTCCACGGCGTCTCACCTTCGATGCAGCGAACGTTCCTCCCCATCTGCGCTCTCCTGTGCGCTGTCGCGCTCGTCTCGGGCGCGCAAGCGCAGCACCCGTCGCGGGCGGGCGAGCGAGTCGAGGTGGTCGTCCTGCTCGAAGCGCCTGCGCTCGCCGACGCCGCAGGGCCGCGTGCGCGCGCCGCGGGCCGCATCGCGGCCGAGCAGAGTCGCTTCATCCGGTCGCTCTCGGCAGCCGTCCCGCAGGCGTCGGTTCGCTGGCGCTACCGGCTCGTCGCGAACGGGCTCGCCGTCGTGCTCCCGAGCGGCTCCGTCGGCCGCCTGCGCTCGCTCCCCTCTGTCCGCGACGTCGTCGCAGGCGTGACCTACGAGGCGACGCTCGACAAGAGCCCGCAGCAGATCGGTGCACCGGCGCTGTGGGCGCCGGGCCTCGAGAATGCGGGGCAGGGGATGAAGATCGCCGTCATCGACGACGGCATTGACCAGGATCATCGCTTCTTCGCTCCGTCGGGCTATACGATGCCCGCCGGTTACCCGAAGGGCCAGCAGGCGTATACGACCGCCAAGGTGATCGTGGCCCGGGCCTTTCCGCCGCCCGGGGCGACGTGGAAGAACGCAGCCCTGCCCTTCGACCCGCTCAACTCGGAGCACGGCACCCACGTCGCCGGTATCGCCGCCGGCAATCCGAACACGGCCGCATCCGGCGGGCGCCGCGTCTCCGGTGTCGCGCCCCGCGCCTACATCGGCAACTACAAGGCCCTGACGGTGCCGACCGACGCGGGCGTCGGCCTCGACGGCAACGCCGCCGAGCTCGTGGCGGCGATCGAGGCCGCCGTGGCGGACGGGATGGACGTGATCAACCTGTCCGTCGGGGAGCCCGAGGTGGAGCCGTCCCGCGACATCGTGGCCCGTGCCCTCGACGCCGCTGCAAATCTCGGCGTCGTACCCGTGGTCGCTGCCGGTAACGACTTTGGCCAGTTCGGGCAAGGGTCGGTGTCGTCACCGGGGTCGTCGGCCAGGGCGATCACCGTTGCCGCCGTCGCGGGCGGCGGCGCCCAGGAGGACGTCGTCGCCGACTTCAGCTCCGCCGGGCCCACGGCCCTGTCGCTGAGGCTGAAGCCCGATGTGAGCGCCCCCGGCGTCGCGATCCTCTCCTCGGTCCCGGACGGCTGGGCTTCGATGTCGGGCACCAGCATGGCCACGCCACACGTGGCCGGCGCCGCTGCGCTGTTGCTCCAGCGTCATCCGGACTGGACGGTCGAGCAGCTGAAGGCAGCGCTGATCGGCACCGCCGATCCCGCACGCGCGTCGGCGAGCACCCAGCAGTCGCAGTCGCCGCCGCCGACCCGCACCGGCAGCGGCGTCGTCGACCTGCCGGCCGCCGATCAGCCGCTCGTCCTGGCCGAGCCCGCATCCATCTCCTTCGGCCTCGTCCGGCCCGGATCGGCCCCCACGGGCACGATCACGCTCACGGACGCCGGGCTCGGGTCCGGCACGTGGACCGTGTCCGTCGTCGCGGCCGCCGCGCCCGCGGGCACAGGGCTGACGCTGCCGCCGACCGTCGAGGTGCCCGGTGCTCTCACCCTGGCGCCCTCCGTGCCGGAGGCCGCACCCGAGGGCGAGCTGACCGGGTGGGTGACCCTCACGCGCGGCGCCGACGTGCGGCGCATTCCGTTCTGGCTCCGCATCGTGCGGCCCGCGCTCGAGGGCGCGCAGGTCACCCCGCTTCTGCAGCAGGGCACGTTCAGGGGAAATACCCGTGGCAGGCCCGCCCTCGCCTCGAGCTACCGGTACCCCGAGGTGAAAGCCGACGCGGGGATCGCAGCCGTCCTTGCCGGGCCCGAGCAGCTCTTCCGCGTCAC
The DNA here is from genome assembly GCA_036745155.1 of Gaiella sp. Taxonomy (GTDB): domain Bacteria; phylum Actinomycetota; class Thermoleophilia; order Gaiellales; family Gaiellaceae; genus Gaiella. The sequence continues at coordinate 564 of DAIOGR010000156.1, read as the reverse complement.
GCTACGGAAGCCCGTGGCGAACTTCGGGGTGGTGGTCACGCAACGCGCCGCAGGCGTGCGGGTCGAGCCGCGGGTCGTCGTCGCCGGCGACGAGAACAGGCTCACCGGGTACGCTGCCCTGCCCCTCAACCTCAACCCGTACCTCGCCCAGTTCGGAGAGCCGGTGCTCGCAGCCGGTGCCGTGCGTCCGCTGCCCGGCAGCTATGACGTCGTCTTCGACAGCCCCGGCGCACGAGGAGCCGGAGCGTTCACGTTCCGCTACTGGGTGAACGACGTCACACGCCCCACCGCCGTCCTCGTGACGCGGCGTGTGCGTGCCGGACAGTCGTTGCGGGTGCGTGTGGCCGATGCCGGCTCGGGGATCGACGCGCGCACGATCGTGGCGACGATCGGAGGCAAGCTCCACCAGGCGCTGCTCCGCGACGGGATCGTCTCCATCACCACGAGAGGGCTCCGCCCGGGCCGGCAGGCGCTCCGCCTGCAGGTGTCCGACTACCAGGAGTCGCGCAACATGGAGAACGTGCCGCCGATCCTCCCGAACACCGGGGTGCTGCGAACGACCGT
>DAIOGR010000155.1:1883-5528 GCA_036745155.1 Gaiella sp. | reverse complement strand
ACCCAGAAGATCACGTGTGACTCGGCGCCGAGCTCCTCGAGCACGGCAACCTCGACGTCGATCTCCGGCAACCCCGCGTCGGCGTGGTTCGCGTCCTCGAAATCGCCCGGCCGGATGCCGAGGATGACAGTGCCGTCGCGGGCGGGCCGGCAGTCCGGCGCCAGCTCCAGCCGGAATCCGGCGAACTCGACGATGCCGCCCGCCACGGTCGCCTCGACGAGGTTCATCGAGGGCGAGCCGATGAACGCTGCCACGAACAGGTTGGCGGGCTCGCGGTACAGCACCTGCGGCTCCCCGACCTGCTGGATCACGCCGTCCTTCATCACCGTGACGCGCTGACCGAGCGTCATTGCCTCGATCTGGTCGTGGGTCACGTAGACGGTCGTCGTGCCGAGACGGTCGTGCAGGCGAGAGAGCTCGGCGCGCATTCCCACGCGTAGCTTCGCGTCCAGGTTGGAGAGCGGCTCGTCCATCAGGTACGCGGCCGGCTCGCGCACGATCGCCCGTCCCATCGCCACGCGCTGGCGCTGGCCACCCGAGAGGTTGGCCGGACGGCGATCGAGGTACGGCTCGAGCCCCAGCATCTTGGCCACGTCGCCGACACGGCGATCGATCTCGGCACTCGGCGTCTTACGCACCTTCAGGCCGTAGGCCAGGTTCTTGCGCACGGACATGTGCGGATACAGGGCGTAGTTCTGGAAGACCATGGCGATGTCGCGGTGGCGCGGTGCGAGGTGGGTGACGTCACGCTCGCCGATCGTGACCGTGCCCTCCGTGATGTCCTCGAGGCCGGCGATCATCCGCAGCAGCGTCGACTTGCCGCACCCGGACGGCCCGACGAGCACCATGAACTCGCCGGAGTCGATCGTCAGGCTGACGTCGTCCACGGCCAAGATGTCACCACCCGGGTACACCTTGCTGACGTGCTCGAGGACGATCTTGCTCACCGGAGACTCCTTTCAGGCTGACGCATCCCCGCGAGAATAGTCGAGGAATCACTCCACTCGCACGTCGCGTAGGTCCCGGAACGGCCGGTACGGGGCACCGAGCGAGTCCAGGTACCGGGCCAGCCCGTCGCGCGCGAAGACGACGTCGGCCGCGAGCGACACGCACCGATCGCTGACGCCGTCGCCGGCGTAGGCGAAAGGGCCGAGCCCGACGACGCTGGCGCGCTTGCACGGCTCGCCGCACACGGGGCACGGCTCCGCCGGGGGGAAGACGGCCCGCCAGCCGGCTGGATCGGCGGTGACGTGGTTCGCGACGACGCGCGCCTGCACCCCCTCGCGCGCGAGCACGGGCCCGATCAGCTCGTGGAAGCCGGCGGACACGATCAGGGGGTCGTGACGCTCGACCAGGGAAGCGAAGCCGGGTCGGATGCGCACCGTGTCGAGCAGCCAGCCGACGACGTCGTCCAGCGGCGCCGTCACGGTCTCCATCTCGCACGCGATCACCTCGCGCAACGTCAGCCGCCGCCCGATCTCCTCCTCCAGAGCGCGGAACACGGCGAGGTCGCCGAACTCGGCGATCACGAGGTGGAGCGTGTCCGTCTCCGTGACCGTGCCGTCCCAGTCGAGCACGAGCGCGAGCTCGCCCGCTTTCGCTGCGGTCATGTCGCCGACTGGACGAGGACGCCGACGCCGGCGGCCTGGAGCTCGACCGTGCCCGACAGGCCGTCGACCCGGCCGGCCGGCGGGCCGGCGACGACGTCTCCGGGGCGCAGCGTCGTCTCCGCCGCAGCGAGATCTCGCGCCGCCCCCCACGCGAACGGAGGCACGGGAGCCCGGAGGCGCTCCTGCCCGGAGACGGAGACGGCCAGCTCGACGGCGCCCGGGTCGAGCTCGTCCGGCGTGACGACGACGGGACCGAGCACGAGAGCGAAGTCGCGATCCTTCGGCGCTGGCCGGCCGGGCGCGCGCCACTCGGCGAGCAGGGTGAAGCCGCCGATCTGCTCCCCGGCACCGATCACGGCGGCGAGGCGCGGCAGCACGGAGAGCTCGGCGCCCGCTGCGCCGACGACGGCGCCTGGACCGGCCACCGCCGTCGTGTTGGCGAAGCCGAACGCTTCCTGCGACTCGAAGACGCGCACGTTGGGCGGTTGCAGCACGGGCGCGAGCAACGTCACCTCGGCCAGCCGGTACTCGGCGTGCTCACGGGCGCCGCCGCCGCCGAGAAAGAACGCCTGCAGTGTCTGGGCGGCGAGATGGAGCACGCGCTCCCCGTCGACGCGGCCGACCCAGCCGCGCTCCATCGGGTTGTCGTTCGGGTGGAACATGCAGAGCCGCACGGCCGCCTATTCAACCTGCTGGCGGCAGGTCAGGGCTCGGTGTGCACGATCACCTCGTCGACGCCGGGGAGCGAGGCGTGGATGCGCTCCTCGACCCTCGACGCCGTGGCATGGGCGGCAGACAGGCTCTCGGAGGAGTCGAGCGCAAGGGTGAGGAAGACGACGAGCCCGTCCACGGTGTTGAGGAAGCGGATCGCACGCGGCGGCGCGCCGGTGAGCTCCCTGACGATGCGCTCGATCTCCACGGGGTCCTCGTCGACCTCGCGCCCCGCGGCCGGTTCCGAGAGCGGCTCCAGATGAGACTGCACCTCGACGACCTCGCTCACCCCCTCGACGATCGCGCGCTCCACCTGCTCGGCGAGCGCATGAGCCTCACCGAGCGGAAGCTCGCCCGGCACCTTCAGGTGGAGAGCGACATGCGCCCCGTCCGGCAACTCGATCACCGAGAGGTTGTGGAGCTCGCGAACCCGCGGCACGGTCATCGCAGCGGCACGCACCCGCTCCCTGAGCACGTCCTCTCCTCCCGCCGGCTCGACGTGGACGACGATATCGCTTCCCGGCAGCACGCGGTCGAGGGCGGCCTCGACCCGGTCGGCGACGGCATGGCCCTGGCCGACGGCCGCGTCGGGCGAGACGCCGATGACGACGTCGGCGAAGGCGCGGCCCGCGGCCTGCCGGAGGCGAAGCCGTCGCAGATCGACCGGCGGGTCGACCGAGGCGATGGCCGCCCGCGCGGCCGCCACGGCGTCGGCCGGCGACTTGTCCATCAGCACGTCCACGTTGCGGCGGATCAGACGCGCCGCAGCCGAGATCACGAGCAGCGCCACGAACAGCGCCGCGACCGAGTCGCCGGCCGGCCAGCCGGCCCGCACGGCAACGAGACCGGCGAGGACGGCGAGCGTGCCCGCCAGGTCGCTCCCGAAGTGGAGCGCGTTCGAGAGCAGCGCAGGGCTCGAGAAGCGCCTCGCGGCGCGGAGGCTGACGAGCGTCCGGGAGACGTCGATCGCGATCACGACGCCGACCGCGGCGAACACCCACCAGGCAGCGTCCGTCTCGATCTCGACCCAGCCGCCGAGCCGGGCCGCCGCCAGAGCACCGACGCCGACGCTGACGACCGAGAGGACGCCGGCCTCGGCGAGCGCGGCAAGGTGCTCCGCCTTCCCGTGCCCGTACGGATGCCCGCCGTCGGCGGGCCTGACCGCGATACCGAGGGCGAAGAACGTCAGCAGGGCGGCGACGAGGTCGGTGCCCGAGTGCAGGGCCTCGGAGACGAGGCCCAGGCTCCCGCTCGCGACGCCGGTGCCGAGCTTGACGAGCATCAGGGCGACCGCGGCACCCACGGAAACGAGCGCGGTGCGCCG
>DAIOGR010000155.1:0-1783 GCA_036745155.1 Gaiella sp. | reverse complement strand
GCCGATGCGGTCGAGCGAGTGGAACCAGAGGATGTTCGTGAGCACGAGCGGGCCGAGCGTCGCGAACGCGAGCAGCACCCACACCTGCCAGCCGAGCTGCCAGTCCTGGCCCGAGGTCTGCGGGGCGCCGCAGAGCGCGATCGGCACCCAGGCGAGGCCGAGCACGACCGCGCTCAGCCGGGAAGGCGAATACCGCCGCATCAGCGGGGCGATCAGCATCGAGTAGACGGCCCACGTCGCCGCGGTGACGATCCCGAGCAGGATGCCGCCGAGGTCGCCGCGCAGCTCGCCGCCGGCGCCGAGCGCGACGAGCGCGACCCCGGCGAACGAGAGCGCGGCCCCGACCCAGAACCTCCTGGGCAGGACCTCCGTCCCGAGCGCGAGCCCGAACAGGGCAGCAAAGATCGGCGTCGCAGCGAGGATGAGGGCGATCACCGAGGCGGACGTGGTCTTCAGCGCGTAGACGAAACCGAGCTGGTTCATCCAGACCGACAGCGCGGCCGCGCCGATCAGCAGGAGGTCGCGCCGCGCGATCCGCAGCGACCGCTCTGCCACGATCGTGATCGCGAGGAACACGCCGGCTGCGAGCCCGTAGCGAACGGTGGCGTAGGCGAGCGGCTGGAAGCCGTGCGTGAGGATGTAGCGGGTGACGGTGAGGTTGAGCGCCCACAGGCCGATCGCGGAGAGGAGCATCACCTCGACGGACGTGGGGCGACGCATGATCGGAACCTAACGAGGGCGAGGCATCGTCGCTCGCCTACGGTTACGCTTTCCCGCGTGACCGAGCCGACCGTCGACGACATCGAGGCCCTCGTCGGGCCCGCGACGCCGCACTTCGCCTTCCAGATCCGGGCGCGGGTGCGCGAGCTGATCGCCGGCCTTCCCGAAGGCCACCCCGTGCGCGTGCTGGGCGAGCAGAAGCTGGCGCTCCTCGCGGACCTGGGGCATGCCTCCTCGAAGGCCGAGGACGACGAGCCCGAGCAGCCGCGCCGTCGCATCGGCTGGGACGAGATCCCGTCGTCGGCGCCCGCCTCGAGCCCGCTGCCGCGGCACACGTGACCGCCCCGGCGGGGAAGTCCGTCTTCGTGACCGGCGGGTCGCGCGGGATCGGCAAGGCGATCGCGCTGCGGTTCGCGCGCGACGGCGCCGCGCGGGTCGCGATCGGCTACCTGCGCTCCGATGCGGCAGCCGAGGCGACGGCCGAGGAGCTGCGGGCGCTGGGCGCCGAGCCGGTGCTCGTGCGCGGGAACGTCACGTCCGACGCCGTCCTGGAGCAGGTGGCCGCACTCGGCCCCCTCGACGTGCTCGTGCACAACGCGGCCACCGGGGTGCTCCGCCCGGCGCTCGAGACCGAGGACAAGCACTGGGACTGGACCGTGAACGCCAATGCGCGCGCGTTCCTCTCACTCGCCCGCGTGGCGGCGCCGGCGATGCCCACCGGCTCGTCGCTCGTGGCGATCTCGAGTCTCGGCTCGATCCGCGTGCTCGAGAACTACGTGCTCGTCGGCACGTCGAAGGCAGCCCTCGAGTCACTCGTCCGTTACCTCGCCGTCGAGCTCGGCCCGCGCGGCATCCGCGTCAACGGCGTCTCGGGCGGGGTCGTCGAGACCGGCGCGCTCGAGCACTTCCCGAACAAGGCCGAGATGCTGGAGCTGGGCGCGCGCAACGCCGCCGGGCGGATCGTCGCTCCCGAGGACCTCGCGGGAGCGGTGGCCTTCCTGTGCTCCGACGACGCCGAGATGGTGCGGGGCCAGACGCTGATCGTGGACGGCGGCTTCAGCCT
>DAIOGR010000154.1:0-5530 GCA_036745155.1 Gaiella sp. | reverse complement strand
CGTGGCTCTCGCCGAGCACCATCAGCTCTACGAGACGCTGATAGGGCGGGTCGGGCAGGACGGTGACGCCGAAGCTGAGTGCCATCGCTCTTCTCCTTCGCTTGCCGGAATGACCTGATTCTCCGCACCCGAGGGGCGTCGCCGGCCCTAGTGTAACCCTGTGGCACCGGGAGCTCGCTCGGCCCCACGCCGGAGCCTTCGCCCTAGGCGCGGGTGGCCCCCCGAACGGCGAGCAGCGCCGTCGCCCAGAGGAGACCGATCGCCAGGAAGGCGAGCCTGCCGTCCCCGGGGAGGCCGAACGTGAGGCCGGCAAGCGGCGTGCACACGAGGATCACGAGCACGGCGCAGCCGTTGACGAAGCCCACGGCCGCTGCCGGAGCATCGGGACGGAAGCGAATGGTCATGTCGAAGACGGCGGCGAACGGCACACCTGCGGCCAGCCCCACGACGAGCGCTGCGATCGCCGCGAGCCAGAGCGGCGGCGCGGCGGCGAGCACGAGCGCTCCGGCCGAGCCCGCGACCAGGCTCACGGCGACAGCCGCCCAGGCCCGGTCACGCGACCGCCGCACCATCAGACCCCCGGCGGGGCGCGTGACGATCCCGGCGAAGAGGACGAGCCCCCCGACCACGCCTGCGACGCTCCGCCCGTGGCCCTGGTGCTCGAGCAGCGTCACGATCCAGTTCCCGGCCACGACGGACAGGCCGAAGGTCGCCATCTGCACCGCGCCGAGACGCCACAGCCGCCTGTCCCCGAAAACGCCCCGCCGCAGGGCCTCCTGCGCCCCTGCGTGGCGTGGCCCGTGCGTGCGCTGTGCTGCGAGCACGGGCACCGCCGCCGCGCCCGCGAGCAGGAGCCCTGTCCAGTACGGAGCACGCCAGCCGAGCGGCCCCACGAGCTGCGGGACGATCATCAGTGCGAGGCCCGCGGCGGCCATCGTGGCACCGCCGTACGCTCCCTGCCAGGAGGGCCCTCCTCCACCGGAGCGCACGAGATCGACTCCGGCGACGAAACCGGCACCTGTTCCGACTCCCATCAGGGTGCGCGCGGCGAGCCCCACCTCGAGCGTGGGTGCGGTGAGCGCAATCGCATTCCCTGCGGCCACGACGGCGAGAGCGGTGAGGCCGACGCGCCGTGCGCCGACCCTGTCGATCACTCTCCCGCCGGGGATCTGCAAGAGCAGGTGGGTTGCGAACAGCGCGGTCGTGAGCAGGCCGACGGCTGCCAGCGACACGCCGTAGCTCGCGCTCAGCTGACCGGCGACGGCCCCGACGTTGGAGATGTTCCAGGTCACGCCCGCCCCGAGCACGAGCCCGCCGGCGATCGTCACCGGACTCCTACGTGTGGGCAACCCGGGCGATCGTCTTGTCCGCGAGCCGGTCGAGTGCCGCGACGGACAGCTCGAGGTGCTCTTCGCGGGTGTCCTCGAGCTTCGTGTGGGACAGGCCGCGAAGGCTCTGCACGAACAGCATCACGGTGGGGACGCCGGCACGGGCGACTTCGGCCGCGTCGTGCAGGGGCCCTGACGGCAGCCGGTGCGAGACGCCGGCCACCTCGCGGCAGGCGTCGTCGCAGAAGTCGATCAGCGTCTCGTCGAAGAGGATCGGCTCGATGTTCCAGATGCGCTCCCACGCGACGCCGATGCTCTCCTCGAGCGCGAACCGCTCGCTCGCCGCCTGTGCCTGCCGCAGCAGCTCGGCCAGGCCGGCCGCGTCGAGATGCCGCTGATCGAGCAGCTGCTCCGCCTTCTCCACCACCGACGTCACGATTCCCGGCCTGCAGACGACGCCGCCGGACGTGCACACCGCACCGCCGCCCACGCTCGCTGCGATGTCGCGTATCTCGAGCGCCAGCTTCGCGGCCCCGGCCAGGGCGTCGCGGCGCTTGTCCATCGGTGTCGAGCCTGCATGCGCCGCCTGCCCGCTCCAGGTCACGCGCCAGCGCTCGACGCCGTAGGTGCCGAGCACGGCCCCGAGCGGGATGTCCAGCGATTCGAGCACGGGGCCCTGCTCGATGTGGAGCTCCAGGTAGGCGGCAGCGTGCTCCAGCTGACGCCGGGCCTCGAGGGCCCGGTCGAGGTCGACGCCGAACGCCCCGACGGCCTCCGGGAGGGCAACACCGTCGCGGTCGTGAAGCAGGCGTAGCTCCTGCTGATCCGACATCGACCCTGCTGCGGCGGAGGAGCCGAAGAGCGACCGTCCGAAGCGGGCACCCTCTTCGTCGGCCCAGTCGACGAGCCGCACGGTCACGGCCGGCGTGCCCTCCGCGGCGATCCTGCGCACGACCTCCGCGCCCGCGAGCACGTTCAGGCAGCCGTCCAGCCAGCCTCCGTTCGGCACCGAGTCCATGTGGCCGCCGATCAGCACCGCTCGCTCGGACGTGCCGCGCAGCGTGTACCAGTCGTTGCCCGCCTCGTCCCGCTCGACCTCGAGCGGCAGGTCCGCGAGCCCCGCTGCGAGCCAGGCGCGCGCCTTCGCCCAGGTGTCCGTCCACGCGACGCGCTGCGCGCCGCTCTCGTCCCCGGTCAGCGTCCGCAGCTCGCGCAGTTGTGCGACGACGCGTGCCGGGTCGAGGGCCATGGGGCAACCCTAGACGGTGACGGATCCCCCTACCAAACCGACGCGAACCGTGGTACGGAATTACGGGTGGCGAAGAGGATGCTGAAGAACCTGGGCATCGCTGCTGCCGTCCTCGGCGGCCTGTGGGCCTTCTACACGGGCTATCGCTGGCTGTGGATGACAACCGGCTGGACGAGGCCGTTCCTCGTCGACGACCTGACCATGCCGCCGCTGCACGAGGTCGTGCAGCGGCTGTGGGAGCCCGCCGCAACCGAGCAGCCCGCACTCGTGCGGGTGCTGCTGGAGAAGGCCGCGTTCACGGCCAAGGAGGCGTTCGTCGGCTTCGCGCTCGGGGCGGTGATCGGCTTCGCGATCGGTGTCGTCTTCCACTTCTCGGGCCTCATGCGCCGGGGCTTCCTGCCGTTCGTGGTCGGCTCGCAGACGGTGCCGATCCTCGCCATCGCGCCGATGGTGGTGATCTGGCTCGGCGGCAAGGGGCTGCCCGTCTGGGTTCCCGTCGCCGTGATCGCAGCGTTCCTCACCTTCTTCCCTGTAGCGATCAACACCCTGCGGGGGCTCGACTCCGCCGACCCACGCAAGCTCGAGCTGATGCGCTCGCTCGCCGCCTCGCCCTGGACGACGCTATGGCGCGTCAAGTTCCCGTCGGCGCTGCCGTACCTCTTCTCGGCCTTCAGGGTCTCCGCCACGGCGAGCGTCGTCGGTGCGATCATCGGCGAGTTGCCATCGTCGATCCAGGACGGCCTGGGAGGCGCGATCCTCAACTTCGCCCAGTACTACTCACTCGACCCCTCCGCGCTGTGGGCCACGAACGTCGTCGCGGCCGCGCTCGGCATTGCCTTCTTCCTCACCGTCGTGCTCGTGGAGAAGCTCGTCGTGCGGCGCGCACCGGAGCACGTCGCATGACCGCCCACGCCGCCGCCGTTTCGATCAGGCAGGTGTCGAAGACGTTCGGCCAGGGTGGGACGACCGCGCTGACGGGAATCGACCTCGAGGTGCAGCCCGGCGAGTTCATCTCCCTGATCGGGCCCTCCGGATGCGGCAAGTCGACCCTGCTCCGCGTGATCGGCGACCTGACCGAGCCGACCTCGGGCGAGGCGCTCGTGGGCGGCAAGTCGGCGCACCAGGCCCGGCTCGACCGCGACTACGGCATGGTCTTCCAGGAAGCGACGCTGATGGACTGGCGCACGATCCGCAAGAACGTCTCGCTGCCGCTCGAGATGATGGGCTGGGATCGCGTGCGCCGCCAGGAGCGCGTGCGCGAGCTGCTGCAGCTCGTCGAGCTCTCAGGCTTCGAGGACCACCACCCGTGGCAGCTGTCGGGCGGCATGCAGCAGCGTGTGGCGATCGCGCGGGCTCTCTCCTTCAGCCCCTCTCTGATGCTCATGGACGAGCCGTTCGGAGCGCTGGACGAGATGACACGCGACCGCATGAACATCGAGCTGCTGCGTATCTGGGAGGCCACCCGGGCAACGGTCGTCTTCGTCACCCACTCGATCGCCGAGGCGGTGTTCCTGTCCTCCCGGATCGTCGTCATGTCCGCGCGGCCCGGCCGCGTGCAGCGCATCGTCGACGTCGACCTCACCTACCCGCGCACGAACGAGACGCGCGAGGACCCGCGCTTCTTCGAGCTCGCCACCGAGGTGCGCGAGCTCCTGCGGGAGTCTCACGGCGCGAGGGAGACGGTGTGAGACGGGTCGGCCACGAATTGGGCGACTGGGTGCCCGCGGCCGTCGTCGCCGTGCTCGTCCTCGTCGGCTGGCAGGTGGCGATCGACGTGTTCGACATCCAGAAGTTCCTGCTCCCGAAGCCCACGGAGATCGCGAGCGCCTTCTGGGGCCAGCGCAGCGAGCTCTGGCCGGCGGGCTGGTACACGTTCACGGAGGCGTTCTGGGGCTTCGTGTGCGGCTGCGGCTTCGGGATCGCGTCCGCCCTCGTGCTCGCTCGCTTCCGCGCCGTGGGGTCGGCCCTGATGCCCTACTTCATCGCGGCGAGCGCGGTCCCCATCATCGCCTTCGCGCCCATCGCGAACGCCTGGTTCGGCATCGAGAAGGGCTCGAAGATCTTCATCGCCGGCATGCTGTGCTTCTTCCCCGTGCTGGTCAACACGTTGCGAGGGCTCACGTCGGTGCGGCCGTCGCAGATCGAGCTGATGCGGTCGTACGCCGCCGGGAACGTCGCCATCTTCCGCCGAGTGCGGATTCCCACGGCGCTCCCGTACCTCTTCTCGTCGCTGAAAGTGGCGAGCGTGCTCGCGATGATCGGCGCCATCGTGGGGGAGTACTTCGGCGGCTCGCAGCAGCAGCTCGGGATCCTGATCAAGAACTCGGCTGCGCTGTTCCAGTTCGAGACGGCCTGGGCGGCGATCACCGTCGCCTGCCTTCTCGGCATCGCCTTCTACCTGCTGATCTCGCTGGTGGAGCACGTGACGATGCGGTGGCACCCGTCTGCGCGCAGGGCGCAGACATGAAAAGGAACGACAACCAGGAGGAGGGCTCTCTATGAAGAGTCGTCGGTACATCGCGCTCGCGCTTGCGGTGGTGGCGCTTGCCGCACTCAGCTTCGCATCCCTCGGCGCAGCTCGGCCGGGCGCGGCGAAGGCGGACAAGGTGACGCTGCAGCTCAAGTGGGTGGCGCAGGCGCAGTTCGCCGGCTACTACGCTGCCGTGGCGAAGGGGTACTACAAGGAGTTCGGGCTGGACGTGACGCTCAAGCCCGGCGGGCCCGACATCACGCCGGAGCAGGTCGTCGCCTCGGGCCAGGCGGAGTTCGGGATCGACTGGCTCCCGTCGCTGCTCGCCACCCGCGACAAGGGCGGTGACCTGGTCAACGTCGCACAGGTGTTCACCCGCTCCGGCATGACCGAGCTGACGTGGAAGGACAGCGGGATCGACTCGATCAAGAAGATGGCCGGCAAGAAGGTCGGCGTCTGGTGCTGCGGCAACGAGAACGAGCT
>DAIOGR010000153.1:0-5630 GCA_036745155.1 Gaiella sp. | reverse complement strand
GCCGACGAGCTCGGCCGCCTCCGGGCCGTAGCCGATGTACTCGCCGTGACGGTCGGTGAAGAGGTTGGCCGTCGCCCCGTAGACGAGCTGGAACCCCTTGCGCGCCGTGTTCTCCCAGTGCGTGGCAGGCACGCCCTTGCCCATGATGCGGCCCGTGACGGAGGCGAACTGGTAGTAGATGTACGTGATCCCCTCGGCGTCGATGCGACGCCGTACGTCGGCGATCAGCGCCTCGCGGGCCTCGTTGTCGACGAACCGCTCGAGATCGGTTGCCACCGGTCGTTCCTCCTTGTTGGCACAGCCGCGATGTAGCTAGGTGTCTATGCGCTCGACGACCCCCGTGTCAAACCGGATCGTGCGTTCTCGGCACGACTGTCCCGTCTCTGGCAATAAACCGGCCGACGCGGATCGCTCCCGGCCGCACGCGCTAGCCTTCACCGCGTGACTGACCGCGTCGATCATCTCACGGCCGCCCAGCGCGAAGCGCTCGAGGCCGAGCTCGCGGAGCTGGAAGGCCCGCGCCGCGCGGCCGCCGTGGAGGCGATCGCGACCGCGCGCTCGTTCGGCGACCTCTCCGAGAACTTCGAGTACCACGCCGCCAAGAACGAGCAGGGGCTGCTCGAGGCCCGGATTCGCAAGCTGCGCCACCGGCTGCAGCACGCCGTCACCGTCGAGCACGACCACGACGACCATGTCGGCGTCAGCTCGATCGTGGAGATCGAGGACGAGCACGGCGAGCGCATGGAGGTGGAGATCTCGAGCGTCGGCGGTGTCTCGCCCGACTCTCCGCTCGGCGGCGCCTTGATGGGCGCGGCCGTCGGCGACACGGTCGAGGTGCCCGCACCGCGCGGCTCCTGGCGGGCGCGGATCGTCTCGATCCGCCGCGCGTAGGGCTTGCCGTGCGCGCCGCGATCGTCACGGGGGCGGGAACGGGCATCGGCGCCGCGGTGGCGCGCCGTCTTGCCGAGGACGGCTTCGGGCTGGTGCTCTCCGGCCGGCGCCGTGAGCCGCTCGAGGAGCTCGTCTCGGAGCTCGGGGAAGCTGCGGTGGCAGTGCCCGGCGACGTCGGTGAGCCGGACCTCGCCGCCGCGCTCGCGTCGGCCGCGCTCGACCGGTTCGGCGGCGTCGACGGCGTCGTGCTCAACGCAGGCATCGGCGACTCGAACCCTGCCGGCGACGAGACGCTGGAGGGCTGGGAGCGCACGATCCGCACGAACCTGACGGGCGCGTTCCTGGTTGCGCGGGCAGCGCTGCCGCATCTCGTCGAGCGACGCGGGGCGATCGTCGGCATCGCGTCGGTGAACGCGATGCGGGCCGGGCCGGGGTGGGCCTCGTACTGCACCTCGAAAGCCGGGCTCGTGATGCTGTGCAAGACGATCGCCAACGACTACGGCCCCGTCGGTGTGCGTGCCAACGCGGTCTGCCCGGGCTGGGTGCGCACGCCGATGGGCGATGCGGACATGGACGAGCTCGCACGCCTGCGTGGCACCGATCGAGAGGGTGCCTACGCCCTCGCGCACGAGCACGTGCCGCTGCGGCGCCCCGCGGACGCAGAGGAGGTCGCCGCCGTCGTCTCGTTCCTGCTCTCGGACGAGGCGAGCTACGTGAGCGGCGCGGAGCTGCCGGTCGACGGCGGGGCGACCGTCGTCGACGTGTCCGGCACGGCCTGGTCGGAGGCGTGAGCAGCCCGGTGCCGGCTGTGCACGAGCGCCTGCCCGAGCTCGTCGCGCGCGAGGAAGCACGGTTCGCCGCCGAGCATCCGCGCTCGTCCGAGCTCGCCGTGCGGGCGCGGCAACACCTGCTCGCAGGCGTGCCGATGCACTGGATGGCGAAGTGGCCCGGCGGGTTCCCGCTGTTCGTGCAGGAGGCTTCGGGCAGCCGCTTCGTGGACGTCGACGGCAACGAGATCGTCGACTTCTGCCTCGGCGACACGGGCGCGATGAGCGGCCATGCCCCACCGGCGACGCTGGCCGCGATCGCGACGCAGGCGGCCCGGGGCATCACGACGATGCTGCCGACCGACGATGCTCTCTGGGTGGCGGGGGAGCTCTCCCGGCGCTTCGGCCTGCCGTCCTGGCAGTTCGCGCTCACCGCCACTGACGCGAACCGCTTCTCGATCCGGCTCGCGCGCCACGTCACCGGGCGGCCGAAAGTGCTCGTCTTCAACTGGTGCTACCACGGCACGGTCGACGAGGCGTTCGCCACGCTCGTGGACGGACGAGTCGAGCCGCGGCGCGGCAATCTCGGGCCGCCCGTGAGCCCGGTCGAGACGACACGGGTGGTCGAGTTCAACGACCTCGCGGCTCTCGAGCGTGAGCTCGCCCACGGTGACGTGGCGCTCGTCCTCACCGAGCCGGCACTGACGAACGTCGGCATCGTGCATGCCGCTCCCGGCTTCCACGACGGGCTCCGGGCACTGACCCGCGCGGCGGGGACGCTGCTCGCGATCGACGAGACGCACACGATCTGCTGCGGGCCCGGCGGGTACACGGCCGCGCACGCGCTCGAGCCCGACATCGTCACGATCGGCAAGCCGATCGCGGGCGGCGTGCCGGCTGCCGCGTACGGGTTCTCCGCGGAGCTGGCGGAGCGGGTGGTGGCGTCGATCGAGCTCGAGGACGTCGACGTCGGGGGCATCGGCGGCACGCTTGCCGGAAACGCCCTGTCGCTCGCCGCGATGCGCGCGACGCTCGGCGAGGTGCTCACTGCAGGGGCGTTCGCCCGCATGATCCCGCTCGCCGAGCGCTGGGCAGCGGGCGTCGAGGCGGCGGTCGCCGAGGCGGGCCTGCCCTGGCACGTGACGCAGCTCGGCTGCCGCGCCGAGTACCTGTTCGGGCCGGACCGGCCGCGCAACGGCAGCGAGGCGCACGCCGCCGGTGACTTCGCGCTCGAGCGCTACCTGCACCTGCACGCGCTCAACCGTGGCATCCTGCTGACGCCGTTCCACAACATGGCGCTGATGTCGCCGGCCACGACCGAGGCCGACGTCGACCTGCACACCACCGTCTTCCGCGAGGCCGCGCTCGAGCTCGCCGGACGCTGAGGGACACCCGCGGCTCGAGCTATCGCTAGGCCGCGAGCAGCGCTGCCACGGCGAGCGCGAAGCGGGGCGCGTCGGGCGCCTCGCCGTGCCGAAAGAACGCGAACGTCTCGACACCCGCCGCGGCGGCGCCCGCGAGCTGCGCGGCGATCGCCGCCACCTCCTCGTCGTCGTACGAGAGCTCACGGAAACGCCGGTACGACCAGCGGGCGCCGCTCGCAGCGCCGACTCTCGCCATGCCCGCTTCGGTCAGGCGATCCTCGACCCCGTCCCACGACGGGTCGCGGAGATCGAGGGCGTAGCGAATGGTGGGATCGGCGGAGCCGAGGAGCAGCTCCAGGAAGCCGTCGTCACGGGGGCGCTCGACGACGACGCGGACGCAGCCGAGCCGGTCGCCGAGGGCGAGCACCCGCTCCTGGAAGACGTCGAGCCTGCGCTCGACGCCTTCCGGCGCCTTGACCGCGAAGCGGAATCCGTCCGGTACCTGTGCTGCCCAGCTCTCGAACTGGCCCTGCGACGGCAGCCGGTACTTCGTCGCGTTCAGCTCGACCGCGTGGAGGCGCTCGGCGTAGAACGAGAGGAAGGAGGTGCGGTCGAGGCCCGCGGGGTAGAAGCCCGACTGCCACGACGGATAGCTCCAGCCGCTCGTGCCGACGATGACGCGCGTCAACGCCGGTCCGGCTCGTCAACGGAGCCCCGCGGCCGCTCGTAGGTCACGAACGCGAACGGCGTGCCGTCCTCGGTCACGCCGGGCTCGCGGCGAACCTCCAGGAAAGCCGAGCGGTCGAACGGCGGGAAGAACGTGTCGCCCGGCACGTCCGCGTCGATCTCGGTCAGCTCGAGCGCGTCGGCGAGCGGGAGCGCCGCGGCGTAGATCTCGCCGCCGCCGATCACGAACACGACGGGCTCCGCGGCCAGGAGCGCGAGCGCCTCCGCGAGCGACCCTGCCCGCTCGGCGCCTTCGCGCTGCCAGGCGGGGTCACGCGTGACGACGACGTTGCGCCTGCCGGGAAGCGGCCTGAAACGGTCGGGCAGCGAGTCCCACGTCCGCCGCCCCATCACCACCGGGTGCCCCGTCGTGAGCGAGCGGAAGTGCGCCAGGTCCTCCCGGAGCGGCGGCCAAGGCAGCCCACCGTGCAGCCCGATCACAGCGCCGCGCGCGACGGCGGCGACGAGCGCGACCCTCACACCGCGACCGGCGCGCGGATCGCCGGATGATGCTCGTAGCCGACCACCTCGAAGTCCTCGAACGCATAGTCAAAGATCGACGCAGGACGGCGGCGCAGCCGCAGCGACGGAAACGGGAACGGGTTGCGTCCGAGCTGCTCTTCGACCTGCTCTCGGTGGTTGTCGTACACGTGGCAGTCGCCCCCCGTCCAGACGAGGTCGCCGGCCTCGAGGTCGGCCTGCTGCGCCAGCATGTGCGTGAGGAGCGCGTAGCTCGCGATGTTGAACGGCACCCCGAGGAAGACGTCCGCGCTGCGCTGATACACCTGGCAGGAGAGCCGGCCCTCCGCCACGTGGAACTGAAAGAGCGCGTGACAGGGCATCAGCGCCATGCGCGGCAAATCGGCGACGTTCCAGGCCGACACCACCATGCGCCGGGAGTCGGGCTCCTCGCGCAGCAGCCGCACGACCTCGGCGATCTGATCCACATGGCCGCCGTCGGGAGTCGGCCAGCTGCGCCACTGCACGCCGTAGACGGGCCCGAGATCTCCGTTCCCGTCCGCCCACTCGTCCCAGATCGTGACTCCGTGCTCCTGCAGCCAGCGCACGTTCCCGTCGCCCCGCAGGAACCACAGCAGCTCGTACGCGACCGACGGGAAGTGCACCTTCTTCGTCGTCACGAGCGGGAACCCGGCGGACAGGTCGAAGCGCATCTGGTAGCCGAAGACGCTCACGGTCCCGGTACCCGTCCGGTCGTGCTTCGGTACCCCCGCCGTGAACACGTGGCGGGCGAAGTCCTCGTACTGGCTGCGGGCGGGAACCTGTGCGGGAGCTGCAGGCACGTCCACCCGACGATAGCGGCCGGCCCGGAAGGCCGGCCCGTCGTCTAGGGTCGGGGTGTGTCCCACCCGCGCGGGCCCGAGACGGGCGTCTCCTTCGACGACGCCGACCTCGCCGGCTCGGACTGGCAGGCGCGCCGCTTCGACTCCTGTAGCTTCAAGGGCGCCGACCTGGCGGACGTCCGCACAGAGGGCTGCACGTTCGCCGGTTGCGACCTGCGGAACGCCCGCCTCGCCGGCTCGGAGCACGACCGCACGGACTTCTCGAACTGCCGGTTCGACGGGGCGAACCTGTTCGGGGCGGTGCTCCGCGACTGCCGCCTGCTCGGCGCCTCGTTCGCGGGTGCGACGCTGACCGGCCTGAGGATCGAGGGCGGGGACTGGTCGTACGCGAACCTCCGCAACCACGACCTCTCGGGCTTCGACCTCCGCGGGACACGTCTCGTGGAGGCGGACCTGTCGGGCTCCGACCTGACGGGCGCCGACCTGCGCGGGGCCGACCTGACGCGCGCCACCGTGTCGGGCGCGCGGCTCGCCCGCGCAGACCTGCGCGACGCTCGCCTGGACGGGGTCGATCTCGCCGC
>DAIOGR010000152.1:3630-5678 GCA_036745155.1 Gaiella sp. | reverse complement strand
GGACGCGAGCAGTGCCGGCTCGACGTTGCCGCCCGAGGCCACGAGCACGGTGCGACCGGCAGCCGCGACCGCCCCCGACTGCACCGCGGCCAGGGTGAGCGCACCCGTCGGCTCGACCGCGAGCTTTGCCTCCGCGAGATACCAGCGCACTGCTTCGAGCACCGCCTCGTCGCTCACGGTGACGATGTCGTCCACGAGCCGCGAGATCACCTCGAACGTGAGCTCGCCCAGCTGTTGCGTCCGCACCCCGTCACAGACGGTGCGCGAGACGTCGGCGGCGCTCCAGCGCGCGCGCTTCCCCGTCCGCAGCGACTCCTGAGCGTCGGCTGCGAGCTCCGGCTCGACGCCGATCACGCGCGCCCGCGGGCACAGGGCCCTGACGGCGGTGGCGACGCCCGAGATCAGCCCGCCGCCTCCTATGCACACGACGACAGTGTCGATTTCGCCGAGGTCGCGTGCCAGCTCCAGCCCGACCGTTCCCTGCCCGGCGATGATGCGCAGGTCGTCGAACGGCGGCACGTACTCGAGCCCGCGCCCGTCGCGCAGCTCCGCCGCGACCCGCATGCGCTCGTCGCTCGAGGGGCCGCAGCGCACGATCTCGGCGCCCCAGCCGCGCGTGCGCTCGACCTTGAGCGGCACCGCGTTCTCCGGCATCACGATGGTCGCCCGGACACCGAGGAGCTTTGCGGCGGCTGCGACACCCTGGGCATGATTCCCGCTCGAGTCCGCCACGACACCGTGCCGGAGGCGCTCCCGGGGGGTCGAGGCGAGCGCGTTCAACGCCCCCCGGAACTTGAAGGAGCCGGTCCGCTGCAGGCTCTCCGGCTTGACGAAGACATCGCCTGCGAGCGGCAGCCGCAGCAGCGGCGTGCGCACAGCATGCTCTTCGATGCGTGCTGCGGCAGCTTCGACGTCCGCCAGGGCAACGGGCAGCGGCGAGGGAGGCACGGGGCGACTCTACCGGCGCGCAGAGCGGCTCCCGGATACCCTGCCGCCGATGAGCACCGAGCAGGCCCCGGTCGAGCTGCACATCGTCTCCGACTCCACCGGCGAGACGGCGGCACGGCTCGTGCTCGCGCTCGAGGCGCAATTCCCCGAGCAGGCCTTCGAGGAGGTGCGCCACCCACGCGTCGAGTCGGTCGAGGATCTCGCGCTCGCCGTCAGCCGCGCCAAAGGCAGGCCCGCCGTGATGGTCTACACGCTCGTCGAGCCCGGCCTGCGGGAGGCAATGCGGCAGCTCTGCCGCCGCGCCCGCGTCCACTACTGCGACCTGCTCGGCCACCCGATCGACTCGATCGCCCGCGTCTCCGGCGTCGCCGCCAGGATGACGCCCGGCGCCCGGCCTCCGCTCGACCAGACCTACTTCAAGCGGATCGAGGCGATCGAGTTCGCCGTCAAGTACGACGACGGGGTGGGAAGCGGCCTCGACGAGGCGGACGTCGTCCTGGTGGGCGTCTCCCGCACGTCGAAGACGCCGCTCTCCATCTACCTCGGCTATCTCGGCCACAAGGCGGCGAACGTACCCGTCGTGCGCGGGATCGAGCCGCCGACGGCGCTGTTCGAGATCGACCCGATCAAGGTCGTCGGCCTGACGATCGACGCGGAGCGCCTCTCCGAGATCCGCACGAACCGCGTTGCCACGATGGGTGGCCCGAAGAAGCGCTACGCCGAGCTGCTCGACGTCTACGAGGAGCTCGAGCACGCCACGGCGATCCACCGGCGACTCGGCTGCCCGGTGCTCGACGTCTCCGACCTCTCGGTCGAGGAGACGGCGATGCGGGTGATCAAGCTCGTCGCCGACCGCCAGCACGAGCGGGACGGCGCCCGCGCGTGAGCCGGCCGAGCATCTGGAGGGCGCAGGGCCGGTCGCTCTCGGACAAGGGCTGGGTGCCGCTCCGCTACTGGGCGATGTGGTGGGCAGCGCTCGGCGTCGCGGTCGTGCTCTTCTACGTCATCCTGACGCCGATCTGGATCGGCCTGCGGGTGGCCGCGTGGGTGGCGGAGCTCAACGCCCGCCAGCGGCGCTGAGGAACGCGTCTACCTCAGCA
>DAIOGR010000152.1:0-3530 GCA_036745155.1 Gaiella sp. | reverse complement strand
ACCCGGTAGCCGCGTGCGCCCGGCCGGTCGGCGACGACCTCGACGAGGTCGGTGCCCCGGAAGACGGCCGCCGCGCCGTCGTCGCAGGCGATGCCGGGCGGGAAGCCGGCGCGAACGAGGCGCGTGTACACGGGACGGCGGCGCTCCTCGCCGTCGTAGTGCGGGCAGAAGCTCCCCGGCAGCAGGCCCAGCCCGTCCTCGAGGCCGTCGAGCCCGGCGGAGAACGAGTCGGTTACGCACGCCTCGAACCAGCAGTTCGCCCCCGCGGAGACGCCGCCGAGCACGGCACCCCGCGACCACGCAGCCCGCAGCGCCTCGTCGATCGAGTGGAGACGCCAGAGCACGAGCATGTTGGCGGTGTTCCCGCCCGCCACTACCACCACGTCGGCCGCCGCGACGCGCTCCGCCGGGCGCTCGGGGATGCCGAACAGGCAGACGATGTCGCAGGTGCAGGGGCGCCCGCCCCAGGCGTCCGCGAAGGCCTCTTGCGCGCCGTCCGCGTCGCCTGTGGCGGTCGGCAGGAAGACGACGTGCGGGCGCTCCCGACCCGAGAGCGACAGCAGCAGGTCGTCGAGCGGCGAGGCTCGATCGCCCGCGAGGAAGCCTCCACCACCCATCGCGACGACGTGCCCGCCCACGCGGCTATCCTCGCACGTGACCCGAGCGGGCGACCGCACCGGTCTGTGACATGGCATTCGTCGTCGCCTCGGCGGTTGTGGGAGGATCAGATCGTGCGCTACGTGTACTCGTTCGACGAGGAGGCCCCCGGAGGGCGCGAGCTGCTCGGCGGCAAGGGCGTCGGGCTGGCGGAGATGACGGCGCTCGGAGTGCCCGTCCCGGCGGGCTTCACGATCACGACGGATGCCTGCCGCGGGTACATGGCGGTCGGCAAGCAGGTGCCGGAGGGGCTCGACGAGGAGGTCGGAGAGCACATCGCGACACTGGAGTCGCGTGCCGGCAAGCGGTTCGGCGACCCCTCGGACCCGTTGCTCGTCTCCGTGCGGTCCGGGGCGGCGATCTCCATGCCCGGGATGATGGACACGATCCTCAACCTGGGGCTCAACGACGTCGCGGTCGAGGGCCTGGCCGCTGCCACGGGAAACCCACGCTTCGCCTACGACTCGTACCGCCGGCTGATCCAGATGTACGGCGAGGTCGTGGACGGGGTCGACGGGCACCGTTTCGAGACCGCGCTGTCGGCGTTGAAGAGCGCGCGGGGCGTGGCGAACGACCTCGAGCTCACGGCCGACGACCTGAAGGAGCTGATCGGCACCTTCCAGCAGATCTATCGCGAGGAAGTGGGCGGCGAGTTCCCGCAGGATCCGCGCGACCAGCTGCGTCGCGCCTACCGCGCCGTGTTCGACTCGTGGGATGCGCCGCGCGCGCAGGTCTACCGCCGGACCTACGAGATCCCCGACGATCTCGGCACCGCCGTGAACGTGATGCAGATGGTGTTCGGCAACCGCGGCGAGCAGTCCGGCACGGGTGTGTGCTTCACGCGCGACCCGTCGACCGGCGACCCGGGGCTCTACGGCGAGTACCTGATCAATGCGCAGGGCGAGGACGTGGTGGCGGGGATCCGCACACCGGAGCCGATCTCGGCCATGCGGGGGCGGCTGCCGGCCGCCTACGAGCAGCTCGTGGCGACGCTCGACCGGCTGGAGGCGCACTACCGGGACATGCAGGACATCGAGTTCACGGTCGAGGAGGGGAAGCTGTTCCTTCTGCAGACGCGAACCGGGAAGCGCACTGCGGCGGCGGCGCTGCGCATCGCGGTGGAGATGGCCGCGGAGGAGCTGATCTCGCGGGAGGAGGCGGTCGCGCGCATCGATCCCGGCCAGCTCGACCAGCTGCTGCACCCGATGATCGACCCGACCGCGCACGTGGAGGTGGCGGCGAAGGGGCTGAACGCGTCCCCCGGCGCCGCGTCCGGCGCGATCGTGCTGGACGCGGACACGGCCGAGGCGCGTGGCAAGGCCGGGGAGGACGTGATCCTGGTGCGCTGGGAGACGACGCCCGACGACATCCACGGCCTCATCCAGGCACGGGGCGTGCTGACGGCGCACGGCGGCATGACCTCGCATGCGGCCGTGGTGGCGCGCGGCATGGGCAAGCCGTGCGTCGCCGGCTGCGAAGGGCTCTCGATCGACGCCGTGGCCGGGATCGTGACGATCGGCGAGCATCAGGTGCGGGTGGGGGAGACGATCACGATCGACGGCGGCACCGGCCGCGTCATCGTCGGGCCTGTGCGGCTCGTACCGCCCGCCATCGACGAGAACTTCGGGACCATCCTCGACTGGGCCGACCAGATGCGCAGGCTGAGGGTGCGCGCCAACGCCGACACGCCGGAGGACGCGGCGAAGGCGCGCGAGTTCGGCGCCGAGGGCATCGGCCTCTGCCGCACGGAGCACATGTTCATGGCGCAGGAGCGGCTGCCGATCGTGCAGGAGATGATCCTCGCGGGCGACGAGCCCGCCCGCCGGGTGGCGCTGGACAAGCTGCTGCCGATGCAGCAGTCCGACTTCGAGGGCATCTTCGAGGCGATGGCGGGCTACTCGGTCACGATCCGACTGCTCGACCCGCCGCTGCACGAGTTCCTGCCGGCGCTCGAGGAGGCGACCTCGGACGTCATGCGCCGCCGCATCAAGGAGCTGCACGAGGCGAACCCCATGCTCGGCACCCGTGGCTGCCGCCTGGGGCTGCAGTGGCCGGAGATCTACGAGATGCAGGTGCGGGCGATCGTGCGGGCCGCCAGGGCCGTCGCCGAGCGCACCGGCGAGGCGCCGCTCGTCGAGATCATGCACCCGCTCGTCGGCTTCCGGGAGGAGCTGCGCCGGCTGCGCGAGCTGACCGAGCGCGTCGCTGCCGAGGAGCCGTCGGTCGAGTACCGCTGCGGCACGATGATCGAGTTGCCGCGCGCCTGCGTCCGCGCCGACGAGATCGCCGAGGTGGCCGACTTCTGCTCGTTCGGCACGAACGACCTCACGCAGACCGCGCTCGGCTTCTCGCGCGACGATGCCGAGGGCAAGTTCCTCACCTACTACCTCGAGCACGGCATCCTCGAGCGCAACCCGTTCGAGGTGCTCGACGTCGAGGGCGTCGGCGACCTGATGCGCATCGCCGTCGAGCGGGGCCGCTCCGTCAAGCCGGACCTGAAGATGGGGATCTGCGGCGAGCACGGCGGCGAGCCCCGCTCCGTCGCCTTCTGCCACGAGCTCGGCCTCGACTACGTGAGCTGCTCCCCCTACCGGGTGCCGCTGGCGCGCCTCGCCGCCGCCCAGGCGGCCCTCAAGGAAGCCGGCGTCGTCGCCGTCGCCATCGGCGGCTAGGTGAGTGGAAACCCCGGGCGCGCGAAGCGTGCCCCTTCAGGATCACGGTGGTCAGCTGCGCAGCAGTTGGCCACCGTGCAACCAGCATCGGGTGCGGCGTCTCACAACGTACGATTCCGGTCGAACGTTGTGAGACGCCGCACTAAGGGAGGTACCGCCTCGTCATGACCGGCCTGATCGTCGTCGTCGTTCTGCTGGTCG
>DAIOGR010000151.1:4623-5679 GCA_036745155.1 Gaiella sp. | reverse complement strand
TCGTCGTGCAGCAGACGAGCGCCGTCCGTTCGTCGATCGCCTCGGCGAAGCGCTCCACCGGGATCGAGCCGTCCGGGTCCGGCCGCACGTGCACGACCTCGGCGCCGCGCAGCTCCTGCGCGTGGGCGATCTGCCCGATCGTCGGGAACTCGTACTCGCTGATCACGATGCGCGTGCGCCCGCCGCGCTCGAGCGGTAGCGCTGACACGATCCCGCTGACACCCTGCGAGACCGACGTCGTCACCGCCACCTCGTCCGGCTGCGCGTGCAGGAGGCGCGCAAAGCCCGCGCGCGCCGCTTCGGCGCGCTCCACCCAGTGCTCCCATTCGGCGCCGTTCTCGTCCCAGCCGGCCAGATACTCCTCGTACGCGGCGCGCACCCGGTGCGAGAGAGCGCCCTGCGAGCACGCGTTCAGGTACGTCGCATGCGCGAGGATGGGGAACTCGCCGCGGACGGCTGCGCCGACACCGCCGCTCACGAGATCACGTACGCAGCCGCGACGTCGGGCATCAGGTAGGCCGCCGACGGGCTTCCCGCCGGCGTGAAGATGCCGAGGACGGCGAGCTCCGTGTCCGGCGAGAGGTTCTCGACGATGTGCACCTCGCGCGGCGAGAGCCGAAACGCCGCGCCCTCGGGCAGCTCCTCGACACCGCCCTGCTGGAGGTGGAAGCGGCCGCTGCCGCGCCAGACGCAGACGATCTCGTCGTAGAGGTGGTAGTGCCACGGCGCCTTGCCGGGCGGGATGTAGCCGGCGAACATGGTCGCCCGCGTCGAGCCGTTGTGCGGGCCGAACAGCACCTGGAAGGAGCGGCTGCCCGTCGCCTTCCCCGGCTCGACGTGGTCGATCGCGACGACCCGGTCGCGCGCCCCCATGGGGGCGTGCAGATCCGTGTCGGCGCCCACGGTGACACGCACCGCCTCGAGCCCGTCGGCACCCGCGACGACCGTCGCCACCTCCCCGGCAAGCACGAGCGCCGCCGTCCCGGCCGCGAGCGCGTCGTCGCCGAGACCGCCGTCGCCCCCGGTCACGAAGAGGAGCGAGTCGTGCGCGGGGTC
>DAIOGR010000151.1:0-4523 GCA_036745155.1 Gaiella sp. | reverse complement strand
ACGACGAGCATGGCGACGCCCGCCTCGTTGACCTGCTTGATGATCTCGAAGCTGCGCTCCACGAGCAGGGGCGCGAGCCCCATCGAGGGCTCGTCCATCAGCAGCAGCTTCGGCTGCGACATCAGGGCACGGCCCATCGCGACCATCTGCTGCTCGCCGCCCGAGAGCGTGCCCGCCAGCTGGGAGCGCCGCTCGTAGAGGAGCGGGAAGAGCGTGTAGACGCGGTCGAACTCCTCCTTCAGGTCGGCCTTCGGGCGGAGGTAGGCGCCCATCTCGAGGTTCTCGAGCACGGTCATGGGACCGAAGAGACGTCGGTTCTCGGGGACGATCGCGAGGCCGCGCCTGATCCGGTGCGCGGTCGGCATCCGCGTCACGTCCTCACCGGCCAGGCGCACCACCCCCGTGCGGGGGCGCACGAGGCCGAGGATCGTCTTCAGCGTCGTCGACTTCCCGGACGCGTTGCCGCCGAGCAGGCAGACGAGCTCCCCCTCGCCGACCACCATGTTCGAGTCCTGCAGGATGTGGATCTGCCCGTAGAAGGTGTTGATCCCCTCGAGCTGCAGCAGCGCCGTGTTGCCGTTGCCGCTCATTTCCGGGCCATCCCTCCCGTGCCGAGATACGCCTCGATCACCCTCGGGTCGGTGGCGACCTGCTCGAACGTGCCCTCCGCGATCCTGATGCCATGGTCGAGCGCCACGACCCGATCAGAGATCCCTTCGACCACGTGCATGTCGTGCTCGATCACGAGGATCGTGTAACCCGCCTCGGTGCGCAGCTTGGCGATCAGCTCGGTGATCTCCTGGGTCTCCTTGGGGTTCATCCCCGCGGCGGGCTCGTCGAGGAGCAACAGCCGCGGGTTCGTCGCCGTCGCGCGCGCGATCTCGAGCCTCCTCCGGTTCGCGTACGACAAGCTGTACGCCGGCTGATCCCAGCGGTAGCCCATCAGCCGCTCGCCGAAGAACGCGAGCCGCGTTTCGGCGAGCGCGCGGATCTCACGCTCCTCCTGGCGCATGCCGGGTGTACGCAGCATCGAGCGGAACACCCCGGCTTTCGTGTGCCCGTACGCGGCCGCCATCACGTTCTCGCGCACGCTCATGTTCAGGAACAGGCGCAGCGTCTGGAAGGTGCGGGCGATCCCGCGCCGCGTGATCTGGTGTGGCTCCAGGCCCTTGATGCTCGAGCCCGCGAAGACGATGTCGCCTTCGAGGGGCACGTACACCCCCGTGACGAGGTTGAACAGCGTCGTCTTCCCTGCTCCGTTCGGGCCGATCACGCTGACGATCTCGCCCTCGTCGACGTGGAGATCGAGACCGTCGATCACCTTCAGGCCGCCGAACGCCATCGAGACCGCTTGCAGCTCGAGGAGCTTCGCGCCCACTCAGACGATCTCCACGCGCTTCTCGCCGAGCAGCCCCGAGGGGCGCACGATCATGAGCGCGATCAACAGCACGCCAAGGATGATGTACCTGGTCGGCTCGGGCTTCGAGAGCATCACGTTCTCCCACACGAAGGCGGCGAGGTAGAGCACGGGCACCAGCAGCACGAGCCTTGCCCATCCGCGCAGCAGCGTCAGCGTCAGCGCCAGAGCGACCAGCGAGATGTACGAGACGGGTGCGACCCAGGCGGCCGGGTCGACCGGCACGATCACCCAGTTCGCCGCGAAATCCGCCACGCCGCCCCCCGCGCCGCCGCTGCCGTCGACCCATGCGTTGTCGATCGCGCCCGCAAGCGAATGGGCGATCACTCCGAACACCAGGGTGCCGGCGAGCACGGCCGCGAGCCTGACCGAGAAGCGGAAGGCCGCGAACAGCCCGAGGACGATCACGCTGTAGAAGAGGACGCGCGAGTCGCCCGGATCGCGAAGCAACTCGAGCAGGACGCCGATCAGCACGGCGCCGACGACGACACCTGCCTGACTGCCGGCCCCGCCCAGGATCACCATCGTGTAGATCGTGATCAGCAGCGGGAACGAGAACGAGAGCGGGAAGACGCTCGCGTTCAACGCCGCCACGAACGTCCCGGTCAGCGCGGCGATGGCCGCCCCGAAGGCAAAGCTCATCAGCTTCAGCCAGTTGACGGGCATGCCCATCACCTCTGCGGCGAGCGGGTCCTCGCGGAGCGACCGCCAGGCACGTCCTGTCCGGGAGAGGTTGACGAAACGCAGCGCGACGTAGACGACCGCGAAGACCACCAGCACGACGTAGAGGTACGCGACGTTGAAGATGCCTCCGGTCGAGACCGGCAAGGCGTGACCGAAGAAGCTGAGCGGGTCGACATTGAGAAGCCCGTTCGCGCCGCCGCTGACGTTGTGGCCGAACAGGTCGTCGCCGTTCGTCGTCACGGTGAGAAAGAGCTGGAGGAAGAAGAGCGTCACGATCGCGAGATAGTCGCCGGTGAGCCGCCGCGACGGCAGCCCCACCAGGAAGCCGACGCCTGCTCCGATCACGACGATCAGCGGGATCGAGACGATCGTCGGCAGGTGGATCCCGTAGTGGTCGGAGCTGAGCAACGCGTAGCTGTAGGCGCCGACCCCGTAGAACGCGATGTAGCCGAGGTCGAGGAGACCGCCCCAGCCGACGACGACGTTCAACCCGAGCGCGAGCAGCATGTAGAGCGCGATGTCGAATGCCACCCTGCGGATGTAGCCGCTGTCGGAGACGACCGGCACCAGGGAGCACAGAGCGACGAACAGCGTCAGCCAGGCCCACCACGGGACGACGCGCAGGCGCTCCTCGAGCTTGCCGAGCCGGCCACCGCGCCGTGCCAGGTTGCCGCCGTGGCGCGCGACCCACTCGTCGCGGCCGACCGCCGGGCCCGTCGGTTCTTCCGACGTCGTGGCCTCGATCGCGCCGTCGAGCGGCCGGGTGAGCTCGTCGTCGTGACCGCTGCTCACATCACACCTTCCTGATGTCCGCTTTGCCGAGGAGGCCCTGGGGGCGGAAGAGCAGGAACAGGATCAGGATCACGAACACGAACAGATCGGACCACCGGGTCGAGACGTACCCCTGGGTGTACGCCTCGGCGAATCCGAGCACGAGCCCGCCGGCCAGGGCGCCTGGGATCGACCCGATGCCGCCGATCACCGCCGCCGTGAACCCCTTGAGGCCGATCAGGAACCCGATCGTGGCATAGGTCGGAACGCGAAGGGCGAACAGCACGCCTGCGGCGCCGGCGAGTGCCGACCCGAGCACGAAGGCGAACACGATCACCTTGTCGATGTCGATCCCCATCATCGCGGCGGCCTCGCGATCGTGCGAGGTCGCGCGCATCGCCTTGCCGATCCTCGTCCGCGTGACCAGCAACCAGAGCAGGATCATCATCACGAAGGCGGAGACGATCGTGATGATCCGGATCAGCGGCACGCGCACATTGCCGATGTCGAACCCCTTGAAGTACAGCGCGCCCCCGTCGAGCGAGAACGTGTCGTAGTTCTTCAGCGCCGCTCCGAACATCAGCTGCATCGAGTACGCGATGAAGAACGAGACGCCGAGGGCGCTGATCAGCGGTGCGATCCGCGGCGCGTCGCGCAGCGGCCGGTAGGCGAAGCGCTCGATCGCGACGCCGAGCACGGCGCAACCGGCCATGGCGGCGAGGGTGATGAGGATGAGCAGCGCCCACACCGGGACGACCGGGTCGGTGGAGCCGCCGAGCACCTGGAGCGTGCCGAAGCCGATGAACGTGCCGACCATGAACACGTCGCCGTGGGCGAAGTTGAGCAGCTTGAGGATGCCGTAGACGAGCGAGTAGCCGAGGGCGATCAGCGCGTAGACGCTGCCGAGCGTCAGGCCGTTGAGCGTCAGCTGCGTGAACTCGTCGACCCGGGCGTTGCCAAGCGCGAGGCCGTCAAGCGTGAACTGGAGAAGGGTGACCACGCGGAGGGCGAGTCTATCGGGGCGGAAAGAGACGGGCGGCCCGGGGTTTCGCCGGGCCGCCCGTCAGGCTTCGCTCGTCGGTTACCCGACGAGCTTGTACGAGCCGTTCGACTGGATCTCGAAGATGTAGAACTTCGCGTTCAGCGGGTCGTTCGACTTCGTCGAGAAGCGGAAGTCACCGCCGAGGATCGAGTTCTTGACGAAGATCCGCTTGACGTTGCGCACGACGTCGGCACGCTCCTTGATCGAGCCCTTGCCCGCGTCGCACGCCCGCTTGATCGCGTTGAGCGCGACCTGCACGGCGAGGTAGGTCGGGGGCCCGAAGGAGCCGACCGCCTTGCCGGGGTTGTCCTTCTGCCAACCGGCGATCAGCGGCTTGTTGTAGGCGATGCCGGTGATGTCCGGTGCGAAGTTCGAGACGAACGAGCCCGGCACCTTGAACTGCGTGGCATCGTTCGAGCCGTCGCCGCCGAACACCTTCGCCTTCTTGCCCTGCTCGATCAGCTGCTGGGCGAAGTTCTGCGCATCGCCCGGCTTCTGGGTCGGGAAGAAGACGAAGTCCGCGCTGCTCGGCACCTTCGTCACGAACGACGAGAAGTCCGTCACCGTGTTGGCGATCGACAGGCGGGTCGTCGTGACACCCTTCTTGTC
>DAIOGR010000150.1:0-5697 GCA_036745155.1 Gaiella sp. | reverse complement strand
CTGCCGAAGAACGCGGTCCGCATGGCGTCGGGGGACACCCGCTTCTTCGAGCACGCCCTCGCGCACTGAGATGGATGACGCAATCCGGACGCTTCGAGGGCTCGAGGCGTCCGGACTGCTGCCCGGCGAGCCTGCGACCCGCACGATCCGCGGCTCGACGACGATCCTCGAGATCCTGCGCATGTACCCGGACGGGCGGGCAGCCACGCTGATGGCCCGCCTCTACTGGCCGTGCGCCCACTGCGGCGGCGCCGTGCGCGAGCCGCTGACGCTGGCGGCGAAGCGCCACGCACGCGACCCACGGGCCGTCCTCGAGGCGTTCCGCGCGCTGGAGGACGGCGGGCCCAGCCCCGAGCAGGTGGAGCTCGCGACCCGACGGGTGCCGCGGGGCTCTACAGTCGGCTGATGGCAACTGTGCCGGAGCGCATCACCGAGGGATGACCACGACAGCGGAACAGGCGACCTGGGTCGGGCGCCCCCTGCTCCGGGTGGAGGACGACGCCCTCCTGCGCGGCGAGGGCCGCTTCCTGGACGACCTCGAGCCTGCCGCGCACGCAGGCCATGCGGCGATCGTCCGCTCGCAGCTCCCCCACGCCCGTATCACCGTCGACGCGTCCGCAGCGCTCGAGGCGCCCGGCGTGATCGGGGTGCTCACCGGTGAGGACGTGCTCGCGCTCTCGCGCCCGTTCCCCGCGGGGATCGACTCGCCCGCGAAGCAGTACGCGCTCGCGATCGACGCGGTCCGCTACGTCGGTGAGCCGCTCGCCGTCGTCGTCGCTTCCGACCGGTACCTGGCGGAGGACGCAGCAGAGCTCGTCGAGGTCGACTACGACCCGCTCGATCCCGTCCTCGACCCGGTCGCCGCGGCGACGGAGTCGTGCGTGCACGACCGCTCGTTCCACTACGGGGACGTCGACGAGGCGATGCGACGCGCCGACCTGATCGTCCGGGAGACGTTCACGGTGCCGCGCTTCACCTGCACCCCGGTCGAGTGCTTCGCGGTCGTCGCCGAGTGGGACGAGGTGGGCGGCCGGCTGACCGCCTGGGCGAACTTCCAGGGCCCGTTCACCCTGCACGGCGTCGCGGCCGCCGCGCTCGGCCTCCCGGGCGATCGGCTGCGTCTGCTGACACCCCCGGACTCGGGCGGCTCGTTCGGGGTCAAGGCCGCCGTGTTCGCCTATGTCGTGCTGATCGGCCTGGCCGCGCGCAAGCTCGGCGTCCCGGTGCGCTGGATCGAGGACCGGCTCGAGCACCTCGCGGCCAGCTCCGCCGCCACCGGCCGGGTGACCGAGGTCGAGGCGGGCTTCACCACAGACGGCGAGCTCGTCGCTCTGCGCTACGACGCGATCGAAGACGTCGGGGCCTACGTTCGCGCACCCGAGCCGGCGACGCTCTACCGGATGCACGGCTCGCTCTCGGGGGCGTACCGCGTGCGCGACGTGGCCGTACGCAACCGGGTGGTGCTGACGAACACGATTCCCTCCGGGCTCAACCGCGGCTTCGGCGGCCCGCAGCTCTACTTCGCGCTCGAGCGGACGATGGCGATCGCGGCGCGCAGGCTCGGGCTCGACCCTGTGGAGCTCGCCCGCCGCAATCTCGTCCCCGCCGGCGAGCTGCCCTACCGGACACCGTCCGGCGCGCTGTACGACTCGGGGGACTACGAGGCCTGCCTGGAGCAGGCGCTCGAGCTCTCCCGCTATGACGAGCTCAGGGCCCGGGTCGCGGCCGCACGCACCGAGGGGAGGCTCGCGGGCATCGGCCTCGCGTGCGTCGTCGAGCCGTCCATCTCGAACATGGGGTACATCACGCTGGCGCAGACCGCCGTCGAGCGCGCGGGCTCGCTGCCGAAGTCGGGGAACGCGGAGGGCGCTTCGGTCGCGATCGACCCGCTCGGCGGGATCACCGTGCGGCTCGCCACCACACCCCAGGGACAGGGCCACCGCACCGTCTGCGCGCAGGTGGTCGCGGACGTGCTGGGCTGCGAGCCCGGCGAGGTCACCGTCATGTCCGAGATGGACACGGCGACGGTGCCCTGGACGGTGGCGTCCGGGAACTACTCGTCGCGCTTCTCCGGGGTCGGCGTCGGCGCCGTGCGTGCAGCCGCGGCCACGCTGCGCGCGAAGATGGACGCGATCCGGGCCCACGCGGGAGACGACTCGCTCTCGCTGCGCCGAGTGGCGGGAATGGCCCACTGGAACCCCGAGGGGCTGCCCCCCGGCCTCGAGCCGGGGCTCGCCGCGGTCGCCTACTGGTCGGCGCCGAACCTCGACCCGCCCGACGCGGAAGACCGCGTCGCCTCCTCCGCAGCGCACGGCTTCATCGTGGACGTGTGCGCCGTCGAGGTCGACCGCGCCACCGGCGCCGTGCAGGTGCTCGACTACGTGACCGTCCACGACGCGGGCGTGCTGCTGAACCCCCTGCTGGCCGACGGCCAGGTGCTCGGGGGCTTCGCCCACGGTGCCGCGGCGGCGCTCTTCGAGCGTCACGTGTACGACGAGTGGGGCAACCTGATGACCGGGTCGCTCGTCGACTACCTCACCCCCACGGCGCCCGACATCCCACCGCTGCGCATCGGCCATCGCTGCAGCCCCTCCCCCTTCACGGCGCTCGGGGCCAAGGGCCTCGGCGAGGGCAACACGATGAGCGCCCCGGTGTGCATCGCGAACGCTGTCGCCGACGCGATCGGCCGTGACGACCTCACCCTGCCGCTCACGCCCCCGCGCGTGTGGGAGCTGCTGGCCGATTCCGCTACCACGGAATCGGCGAGGGTCGGCGAATGAAGCCGGTCGCATTCGACTTCGTCCGCGCCGAATCGCTCGAGGAAGCTCTCGCCGCCCTCGCAGAGGGCGGCGAGGACGCGAAGCCGATCGCGGGAGGGCAGAGCCTCGTCCCGGCCCTCAACATGCGCCTCGTGCGTCCCACGCTGCTCGTCGACCTCAACCGTGCCGGTCTGGACGGGATCGAGGCGAACGGCGAGGTACGGATCGGAGCGACGGCCCGGCAGGCGGCTGTCGAGCGCGACCCGCGCGCCCACCCGCTCCTGCGTGAGGCGCTGCCCTTCGTCGGCCACTACGTGACGCGGAACCGCGGCACCGTCGGCGGCTCGGTTGCGCACGCAGACGGCTCGGCCGAGATTCCGGTCTGCCTCGCGGCGCTCGACGGCACGATCGTGATCGCAGGGCCGACGGGCCGTCGCGAGGTCGCTCCGCCCGACTTCTTCGTCACGCACTACCTGACGACGCTGCACGCGGGTGAGCTCGTCGTCGCGACCGTGTGGCCGCAGGCGGCGCCCGGCGAAGGCTGGGCGTTCGAGGAGCTGGCGCTGCGCGCAGGCGACTATGCGCTCTCGATGGTCGCGGTGGTGCTCCGCCGTGACGGCGGCGCCGCACGGGACGTCCGCGTCGTCGCCGGCGCCGTCACCGACAGGCCGACGCTGCTCGTCGAGGCGGCGGCGGCACTCGAGGGAGTCGAGGTCACCGCGGCGGCCGCACGCGCCGCCGGAGCGGCCGCAGCGGCCTCCGTCGAGCCGCCGGGGTCGATCCACGCAACCTGCGACTACCTCCGCAGCATCACGGCGACGCTGGTCGAGCGCGCCGCCCTACGCGCCTGGGCACGGTCCGCATGACGGAGATCTCCCTTACCGTCAACGGGCGGGCCGTTCACGAGACGGTCGAGCCCCGCCTGTTGCTGACCGACTTCCTGCGGCACCGGCTCGGGCTCACCGGCACCCACGTGGGCTGCGAGCACGGCGTCTGCGGCTCGTGCACCGTGCGCGTCGACGGCGCCGCCGTGCGCGGCTGCTGCCTGCTCGCCGTGCAGGCCGACGGGTCGGCGGTCGAGACGGTCGAGTCGCTCGCCGGCGACGCGCTGCTGTCACCGCTGCAGGACGCCTTCAAGCGCCACCACGCCCTCCAGTGCGGGTTCTGCACCCCCGGGATCCTGATGGCAGTGGTCGACTTCGTCGACCACTATCCCGACCCGAGCCGCGCCGCTGTGGAGGACATGTTGTCCGGCCACCTGTGCCGCTGTACCGGGTATGCACCGATCGTGGACGCCATCCTGGACTACACAGCTTCAACGAGTGCTTCTCCCTCAGGGAGAAGCACTTGAACCTCGCACAGTCGTTGCTGGCGGCCTGCGAGCGCCATCCGGAGCTCAGGGCGTTCCCGGAGATCAGCTACGGCGAGCTCCTGCCGCGGATCCGCAGGATCGCCGGGGGGCTCGACGTCGGGGAGGGCGACCGTGTCGCGGTCGTGCTCGACAACCGGCTCGAGACGGCGCTTCTCTACTGGGCGACGCAATGGGCCGGCGCGGTCGTCGTGCCGCTTTCCTGGCGGCTCGCGGAGGAGGAGCTGGATTACTGCCTCGGCGACTGCGGCGCGGCCGTCGTGCTCCGCGACGGCGACCCGCTTCCCGACGGGCCGGAGCACCCTGGCGCGCTCGACCGCGACGAGCGCGAGACGTCCCTGATGCTCTACACCTCGGGCACGACGGGACGGCCGAAGGGGGTGCCGCGCTCGCACCGGGCGGATCGCGCGGGCGGCTGGTCGCAGGCGCTGCAGCACGGCTACCGTTTCGGCGACCGCACGCTCGGCGTGATGCCGCTCTACCACACGATGGGCATCCATTCCCTCGTCGCCATGCACCTCGTCGGCGGCTGCTTCGTTCCGCAGGCCCGCTGGGACGCGGGCGAGGCGCTCCGCCTGATCGAGGAGCAGCGGATCACCTCCCTCTACCTCGCGCCGACCCTGTTCCACGACCTCGTCCACCACGAGCGCTTCGGCGACCACGACGTCTCGACGGTGCGGGCGCTCGGGTACGCCGGCGCCGCCATGACCTCGACGCTGGTCGCACGCTGTGCGGACGCGTTCTCCCCCGAGGTGTTCGTGAACCACTACGGCTCGACCGAGGTCTACACGTTCTCGATCGGCCGCGACCAGGTCGGCAAGCCCGGCTGCGCCGGCCGCCCGGCGGTCAACACGCGAATGAGGCTCGAGGCGGACGGTGAGATCTGCGTCCACCTGGGGTCGGACGAGGCGTTCAGCGGGTACTGGCACAGGCCGGACGCGGATGCGAAGGCGATCCGGGACGGGTGGTACCGAACCGGCGACACCGGCCACCTCGACGAGGACGGCGACCTCTGGGTCGACGGGCGCGTGGACGACATGATCATCTCCGGCGGCGAGAACATCCATCCGCTCGAGGTGGAGGACGTGCTGGCGAGCCACCCCCGTGTGCGTGAAGTCGCGGTCGTGGGCGCGCCCGACGACCGGTGGGGCCAGCGAGTCGTCGCCATCGTGGTGGGCGAGGTGGGAGCCGACGAGCTCGACGCCCACTGCCTGGCATCTCCGCTCGCCCGCTTCAAGCGGCCGAAGGAGTACCGCTTCGCCCTGTCACTCCCGAAGAGCGCCTCGGGCAAGATCCTGCGCAGGGTGCTGCGGGAGATTCCGGCTGCGCCGGAATCTCCTAGATGAGACAGTGCCTCATGCAGGCGGACGATGACGAGAGGCTCGGGCGTGACCCTCCCCAGGAGACGAATCGATGACCGACGCAGCTAGCGGGAGGCGGCCCGAAGGGCCGGATCCCGCTTTCGACGGCTTCCGGCTCGACCGTGACGACGAGCGCGGCGTCGCCACGATCACGCTCGACGTGCCCGGCAAGTTCAACCGGGTCTCCATGCTCGCGCGCGACCAGCTC
>DAIOGR010000149.1:0-5699 GCA_036745155.1 Gaiella sp. | reverse complement strand
TCATGAACCGGAGCTTCGCCGCCTGGTTCATGATCTGGTCGAACGCGACGCCGGCGAAGTCGGAGAACTGGAGCTCGACCACCGGTCGTAGGCCGGTCAGCGCCGCTCCGATGCCGCAGCCGACGAACCCGCTCTCGGTCAGCGGCGTGTCGCGGATGCGCTCGGGGCCGTAGCGCTCGTAGAGTCCCTCGGTGGCGCGGAAGAGGCCGCCCACGCGGCCGATGTCCTCTCCCATCACGAACACGTCGGGGTCGGCGGCGAGCTCCAGGTCGAGCGCCTCCCGCACCGCGGCCACGAAGCCGAGGGTGCGCGCGCCCTCGGCCGGCGGCTCCGGATACGTGCGGTGGGCGACGAGCACCGACGGCAGCAGGTCGTCCGCGCTCGCGTCCTCGTCGGCGAGCGCCGTCCCGATCGCCTTCTCGACCTCGGCCTCGACCTCGCGACGGATCGCGGCGACCCGCTCGTCGTCCAGCTCCCCGGCCTCGCGCAGCACCCGCTCGAACCGCGGCAACGGGTCCTTCGGCTCCCACTCCTCGAGCACCGCGGGGTCGCGCACGTCGGGCAGGTTCGCGCGCATCGAGTGCTGCATGCGGCGGAAGGTCTTCATCTCCAGGAAGGCCGGGCCGGACCCGGCCCGTGCGGCCGCGAGCGCACGGGCCACCGCGTCCTCGACGGCGAGCAGGTCGTTGCCGTCCACGACCTCCCCGTGCATGCCGTAGCCCGCCGCTCTGTCGGCGAGATCCTCGACCGCCCGCAGCGTCCGCCAGTCGGCCGAGAGCGCGAACTGGTTGTTCTCGCAGACGAAGACCACGGGCAGCTTCCACGTCGCCGCGAGGTTCATGCCCTCGTGCGCCGCCCCCTGTCCGGCGGCGCCGTCCCCGAAGAACGCGACGCAGGCACGGCCCGTCCCGCGGAGCTGCGACGTCAGCGCGGCCCCGCACGCGTGGGGGATGCCCGCGCCCACGATGCCGTTGCAGCCGAGGATGCCGAGCGACAGGTCGGCGATGTGCATAGAGCCGCCGAGGCCCTTGCAATAGCCTGTGCGCTTGCCGAACATCTCGGCCATCATCCGGCGCAGGTCCGCCCCGGCGGCGATCAGATGCCCGTGCGAGCGGTGGTGCCCGACGAGGTAGTCGCCCTCGCGCATGACGCCGGCAGCGCCGACCGCGATCGCCTCCTGGCCGACGCAGCTGTGCGCGGTGCCGAAGATGACGCCCTGCTGGAAGAGCTCCGCCGCCCGGTCCTCGAACACGCGGATCAGTTGCATCAGCCGGTACTGCTCGGCGAGGGGGCGCCGGCCGGCCGGCCGTTCCTGCAGGAGGGCGCTCATGTCAGGAGCGCGCCAGGTGAGCCGGCGGCTCGTGGAACTCGATCACGTAGCCGTCCGGGTCGGAGGAGTACAGGCTCTTGCCGCCCTTGTTCGCGCCTCCTGTCATCTCGACAGGCTCGTCAGAGCGAAACGCGACGCCGCGCGCGGACAGCTCGGCGAACAGCGCCTCGATGTTCGAGACGAAGACGCAGAAGTGGCCGGTGCCGTAGTCGCACGGTCTCGTGGCCCCCGAGCGGCGCTCGCACCCCTTGTGCTCGAGCAGCTCGACGTCGAGGTCGCTTCCGGGTACCCGCAGCATCGCGATGTCGAACGCGGTCGCCTCCGGCACGCCGACGATCTCGCGGATCTCAGGCTCCTCGTAGAGGCGCCGCCAGAGCAGCTCCAGCCCGAGCAGGCCGCAGTAGAAGTCGAGCGACCGGCCGAGATCCGACACCGTGATCCCGGCATGGCGCGCACCGGTGATCCGCCAGGCCGCGGGGGCGGCTTCCATCGCATCTGCGCCTGCCGGAACCCCCATACTGCGCGATGCTACTTCCGCAGCTGGCGCTCGTGGAACCGAACAGGAGGAAGACGTGCTCCTAGCCGATCGAGTCGCATTCGTGACAGGCGCAGGCAGCGGCATCGGCCGCGCGGTCGCCGAGCTCTTCGCGCGGGAGGGGGCCCGCATCGCCGGCTTCGACCGCTCCCGCGAGTCGGGCGAGGAGCTGACCGCCGCGCTGGGAGCGGCAGGGGCGCAAACGCCGCTCTTCGTCCACGGCGACGTGCGCGTGCCGGGCGAGGTCGAGCAGGCGGTGCAGACGGTCGTCGCCCAGGCCGGGCGCATCGACATCGTCGTCAACTGCGCCGGCGTCCGGGAGATCGGCGATGTCTACACGCTGCCGACGGACGAGTGGGACAACGTCGTCGCGATCAACCTCAGCGGCGTCTTCTACTGCTGCCAGTCCGCCGCGCGGCGGATGCGGGAGACCGGCGGAGGCTCGATCGTCAACATGTCCTCGGTGGGCGGGCTGATCGGGCTCTCGCACCGGCCTGCCTACACGGCGGCCAAGCACGGCGTCGTCGGCCTGACGAAGAGCCTCGCGCGCGATCTCGCGGCGGACGGGATCCGTGTGAACGCGATCTGCCCCGGCGTGATCCGGACGCCGTTGACCGAGCAGTACTTCGAGGACGCGGCGTTCGAGCAGGAGCTCGCCGTCCAGGTGCCGCTGGCGCGCTACGGCGTCACTGCCGACGTCGCGAACGCCGCTCTCTATCTCGCGAGCGACATGGCCTCGTACGTGAGCGGGATCGCGCTGACCGTGGACGGCGGCTGGCTGGCCGAGAAGAGCTTCGTGTCGGGGCGCTCGGCCGGCTCGACGTTCCTCGCCGCCCACGAGACCGGCGAGTAGGGGCTCTACGCGACGCGGAGGCGCGCGAACTGCCGCCGCACGAGCGGCACGAACGCCTCGACCACGTGCGGATCGAACTGGGTGCCGGCGTTCGCGTCGATCTTCTCGAGCGCGGTGTCGACGCTGCTCGCCCGCTGGTAGGGGCGGTCGTTGCTGATCGCGTCGAACGCGTCGGCGACCGAGAAGATGCGGGCCGCCAGGGGGATCTTCTCCCCGGCGAGGCCCCACGGGTAGCCGGTGCCGTCCCAGCGCTCGTGGTGGAACGCGATCACCTCGCGGGCCACGCCCTGCAGGTGCGGCACACTCGAGATCAGCTGCTCGCCGAGCGTCGTGTGGAACTCCATCTGCCGCTTCTCCGCCGGGGTCAGCTGCATCGGCTTCAGCAGGATCGCATCCGGGATCCCGATCTTGCCGATGTCGTGCAGGAGAAAGCCGTAGCGGAGCTCGGGGTCGGCGGCGAGCTCGGGCGCGACCGCGTGTGCGAGCTCGAGCGCGAGCTCCGTGACGCGCTGGGCGTGCCCGCCGGTTTCGTCGTCCCGGAGCTCGAGCGCGGCCGCGAGTGCCGCCACCGTCACCTCGTGTACCTCCTCGAGCTCGCGCAAGGCGCTGTGCACCTGCTGGCTGCGTGGCCGCCGTGGCCAGAGCCGGCCCGGTCCACCGTTCTTTCGAATCGCCATCTGACTCGCGGTGCCTCCGTTGCGCGGGGATGCTGTCTGCACCACGGGAGATCGGCGGCTGGTGCAGGCGCGGTGTCCCCCGAAAGGAGGACCCGGCGCGTCAGCGCAGTGTGCGCGTGAAGGTGCGCTTCGCGGCCGCGTTGCCGACCGTGACGCCGACTGAGCCGGTGAGCTGCTTGCCCTTCGCCCACGCGGGGATGCTCCAGTCGCAGCGCGCCGACACACCGCTGAACACGTTCGCGAGGACACGAAGACGGTGGCCGCCGACCTCGGCGCGGCAGCGCACCTGCCCTGCCGTGACCGGCTCCCCGGTCTTCAGGTGCACGAAGGCGACCCTGGCGACCAGCCGCGCGCCGGTAGCCGTGCCGACCCGGGCCGGCTTGCCGCCGATCGCGGACGCCGGCTGCGTGCCCGCGGGTGCCGGGGTCACGCCCGATCCACCCGTGCCGAAGCTCTGCGTCCAGTACAGCCTGCCGCCGGAGCTGGCTGCGCCGACGCCCGTCGAGGTGAAGGACGGGTTCTCGATGTTGGCCCGATGGCCCGGTGAGTTGATCCAGCCGTTCACGACGGACTGTGCGGTCGTGTAGCCCCAGGCGATGTTCTCGCCCCAGGCGTTGCCGTTGAAGCCGCAATCCCTCGCGCGCTGGTAGGCGCTGCGGCCGACAGGGGGTGCCGGGTCGTCGTGGGCGAAATAGCGGTAGCGGCCCATGTGGAGGGACTTCCAGGTCGAGGAGGCGGTGAGCGAGGCAGAGATGCCGAGCGGGCGCAGTCCCTTGCCCGCGCGGTAGCGGTTGACGAGGGTGACGACGTGCGCGGCGAGATCCGGGCGGCTCTTGCCCCAGGCGGCGTCGGGGGTGCACTGGGTCGCCGCGCTCGCGGGTGTGGCGGCGGGGGCGAGCAGGCACAAGGCTGCCGTGAGCAGCAGTGCGAGTGGAACCAGGGTGCGGGAGTGAAGTGGCATCAGTCGGGTGACCGCGCTACGCGCCCGGCGCTCTCGTTCTAGTCGACCGTGCGCACGAACAGCCGTCGTACGGCGTTGTCGCCGACCTGGACGGCGACGACGCCGGTGAGCTGCTTGCCCTTGGCCCAGCCGGGGACCCTCCAGGCGCACGTGGCGGCCTGCGCCGCGAAGGCGTTGGTGAGCACGCGCAGGCGCTTGCCGTCCACCTCGGCCCGGCAGCGGACGGAGCCCTGTGCGAGCGGCCGACCGCTGGCCAGGTGCACGAAGGTGACCGAGGCGACCAGGCGGGACCCGCGCTTCTGCGTCACGTGCGCCGGCTTGCCGCCGACCTGGAGTGCGCCCGTCGTCGGAGCCGGCCCCGAGACCCTGGGCGGCGCGCTCGGTGCCGCCCCCGGGGTCGCCGGCGAGCCCGGCGTGGGCGTCGGAGTCGGCGTCGGAGTCGGAGTCGGCGTCGGAGTCGGCGTCGGCGTCGGAGGCGGCGGCGGAGGCGGGGGAGGCGGTGGCGGAGGCGGCGGAGGCGGTGTTCCCCCCGAAACGTCGTTGCCGAAGCCCTGCGTCCAGTACAGCTGGCCGTTGGCGGCGACGGCCACCCCGACGCCGGTCGAGGTGAAGCTGGCGTTCTCGATGTTCGCCTTGTGGCCCGACGAGCCGAGCCAGCCGTCCACGACCGACTGCGCCGTCGTGTAGCCCACGGCGATGTTCTCGCCCCAGGTGCTGCCGCTGTAGCCGCAGTCCGCCAGGCGCTGACCCGTGGAGCGGGCGACCGGCGGCGCCGGGTCGTTGTGCGAGAAGTACCCGTAGCCGGCCATGTGCAGCGACTTCCACTCCGACGACGCCGTCAGCGGCGACGAGACGGCCAATTGCGAGAGGCCTTTGCCCGCCCGGTACTGGTTGATCAGCGTCACCACCTGCGAGGCGAGGTCGGCACGGTTCGTGCCCCACGACGAGGAAGCGGTGCAGTTCGTGACCGCCTGCGCCGGCGGCGCCGAGACGGCGGCGACCGCCGCGAGCAACACCGCGACGGCGACGACGAGGGTGTGACGGAGAATGTTGAGACGCTCGTGCATCAGGGGGGTGGTGCAACGACGGGGAGCGGGTACGCCTCGTATCGGCGCCGCGCGCGTGATCCTTGACCCTCCCCCCGAATGCACGATGGTAGCGCCCATCGCGACCCCCTGGCCCTGGGGTCGGGAGAAAATGCCGCAAAGAGGGGTATTTTTCGAGTGGCGACCATGCGGCTAGGATCGTTTCGTGCCTGTTCACCGCTGGTCCGCGCAGCCCGTCGAGGAGCTGAATCCCTCGATCGGGCGACAGCTCGTCCACACCGAGTCGATGACGATCGC
>DAIOGR010000148.1:0-5714 GCA_036745155.1 Gaiella sp. | reverse complement strand
GCGGCCGGGCCGCAGCCAGTTGGCCGTGACCGCCACCTCCTCGAAGCCGGCCCGGAGGATGTTGCGGTAGGAGTTGCTCGGCAACCCCTCGCGGCGCTCGCCGGTCTCCGTCAGCACGGTGTCACAGCCGCGGGCGCGGGCCTGCCGGATGCGGGCCGTGAGCAGCGCGCTCTGCGCACCTTTGCGGCGATGCTCGTCGAGTGTCGCTGCGAACCCGAGATAGCCCGCCCCTTCGGCGATGTAGACGGCCGCGGCAGCCGCCGGCTCGTCGCCGTCGAGTGCGAGCCAGCACGCCCAGCCGCGCTCCGGCGTCTCCGCGATCCACGGCACGGAGGCGTCCGGCAGGCCGTACCCGGTCGCCACGACACGCGCGAACGCGTCTGCCTCTCGGGGCCCGACCTCGACCAGGCGGAGCGTGGTGGAGGTCGCCGGAGGGTCCTCGACGCCGCGCCGGAAGCTCATCCAACCCCAGCCCGGCTCGAGACCGCGCGCCTGGAGCCAGTCCACCACCTCCGGGGGTCGTGCGCCGGGCGAGAGCGACACGTAGCAGGTCGTCTCGTCGCCCATGGCGGCAAGGGCCACGTCGAGCGTCTCCTCCGTCGCGGGCAGGTCGGCTCCCAGGCCGACGATGCGGTTGAGCATGGGGGAGGAGGGCGCCGAGGGGCTGCGCAGCACGGTTGCGCCCCCGAGCTCGACGGCGTCCGGATACAGGCACGTGTAGGCCTGGAGCACCACCCGCTCGTCACGGTTCACCGCGCGAGGATATCGGGCACGGGCTCGCGGGGAAGGTCGCGCACGTCGCGGGAGAGCAGCTGGGCAGGGATCCCGATCACGACGACCACGGAGCAGATCCAGAGCGTCGACTCGATGCCGATCGCGTCGCTCACCGGGCCGACGACCGCGTAGGCGGCGGGGATCAGCACGAGCGACCCGATCGCATCCCACGCGGCGACACGGGAGAGCACGTCGTTCGGGACATGCGTCTGCAGTGCCGTGTCCCAGAACACCGAAAAGAGCTCGATCGAGACCCCGGTCAGCAGCGTCGCGGCCGCGATCGCCGGCCACGGTGCCTCGACGGCGAGCAGCATGAGCGGTGGTGCCAGCGTGACCATGACCGCCACACCGACGAAGAGCGGCCGGCCGGGTCGCAGGCGCAGGGCGACGAGGCTGCCGATCACGAGCCCCACGCCCTGTGTGGCGAGGATGAAGCCCCAGACTGATGCTCCCCCGAGGGATTCCTTGGCGACGATCGGCCCGAGCACGTTGAGCGCCGCCGACTCGGCGCCGTTCGTGAAGGCGAAGCCGAGCACGATCACCCAGATCCACGTCCGCGTCCGGAAGGCGTGCCAGCCGTGCGCAAGCTCCTGCACGAAGCTCTCGTCCTCGCCGTGCGACGGTGCCCGCACGCGCATCGGCAGCAGGAAGCCGGCCGCCAGGAGGTAGCTGACCGCGTCGACGCCGATCGCCCAGCCCGGCCCCGCCGTGGCGACGATCAGCCCGCCGAGCGCAGCCCCGCCGATGTTCGTCGCGTTCAGCGTCAGCCGCAGCAGTGCATTGGCCGACTGCAGCAGCGGCGGCGGCACCGTCTGCGGGACGATGCCCTGCTGCGCGGGGAAGAAGAACGCGCTCGCGACGGCACGGACGAGCGCGATCACTGCCAGGTGCCAGATCTCGGCGCGCCCGGTGAGCAGCAGGAGCGCGGCGACGGCCTGTGCAACCCCTGCTGCCACGTTCGAGCCGACCATCAGCAGGTGGCGCGGGAGCCGGTCGGCCAGCACGCCGCCGGCGAGCAGGAAGACCACCTGGGGCAAGATCGCCAGCGTCAGCACGAGCCCGAGGTCGGTGGCCGAGCCACCCAGCCCGAGCACGGCGAACGCAAGCGCCACGGGCGCCATTGCCGAGCCGGCGAAGGAGACGACACGGCCGAGAAAGAGAAGACGGAAGTCGCGGTGGCGCAGCGGCGCCGTCACGTCACGAAGCAGTTGCCGGCCTCCGCTTGCGCCAGTAGCGCTCGAGCCCCTGGTAGCACTGCCAGTAGGGGGCCGAGCGGTCGTAGGCCTCGACCTCGTCCGGATCGGACGCGGCGCAGTCGGCCCGCGCGGCCGCGACGAACGTCGCCTCGTCCATCCCGTGCCCGACCCGCTCGGCCCACTCGTGCAGCGTGCCACGCAGCCTGCTGATGTGCTCCTCCACGTCGTCGAAGACGCCGAAATGGGTCAGCGCGATGCGCGCCGGTCCGCGTCGCTCGGTCTCGACGAGCGTCTGCTCCCACGCTTCCAGGTCGATCTCCGGTGGGGGCGTGGGGGCGAGCAGGAAGCGGGCGGGCGCGATTCGCACCCCGAGCGAGTCCCCCGTGTAGAGCGTTCCGTCCCCGTGCAGGTAGGAGACGTGGTGCCAGGCGTGCCCGGGGCTCGGGAAGCACTCGAGGCCGAGCACCTCCTGGCCCACGACGTGGACGTTTGCCTCCGGCACCGCCACGAGCTCGCCCCAGAGCCCGTCGAACGAGTCGCCGTACAGACGACGGGCACTCGCTTCGAGCCGCGACGGGTCGATCAGGTGCGGGGCGCCCACCTCGGAGACGTGCACCTGGAGCTCGGGATGCTCGCGCACGATCACCCCCGCCGCGCCCGCGTGATCGAGGTGGATGTGCGAGAGCAGGAGGTGGCGGACGTCCGTCAGCTCGAGCCCGCGGGCCGCGAGGCCGCGCTTCAGGGCGGGCAGGCAGCTGGCCGGCCCGCAGTCGGCGAGCCCCGGCCCGTCGTCCGTTTCCACGAGGTAGGAGGCGATCACCCGGCCGGCTCCTCCATGCCCGAGGTCGATAGGCTCGATGCGACTCACGTGGGGACCGTAGCCGACCGAGCGAGAAGGAGGAGCCGATGTTGATCGCGACGACCAACGACGTACCGGGGTATCACGTGGAGGAGGTGTTCGGCGAGGTGTTCGGGTTGACCGTGCGCTCCCGCAACATCGGCTCACAGATCGGCGCAGGCCTCAAGTCGCTCGTCGGCGGCGAGCTCGGCGGCATGACGAAGATGCTCGCGCAGGGGCGCGAGGAGGCGATCTCCCGCCTCGTCGCAGAGGCTGAGGCGAAAGGCGGCAACGCGATCCTCGCGATGCGCTTCGACACCTCCGAGCTGGGCTCCACGTGGACCGAGATCTGCGCCTACGGCACGGCCGTGCGAGTCAGGAAGGCGTAGCGCGGCGTCTCACAACGTTCGACCGGAATCGTACGTCGTGAGACGCCGCACTAGCCGGCACGCACCACGGCGGGGACGAGCGCCTGCTCGAGGTCGGCGACCAGATCGGCGGCCGACTCGATCCCGACGGACAGCCGGACGAGGTTCCGGGGCGAGGCGAACGGCCCACTCGCCGTGGCCGCGTGGGTCATCCGGAAGGGGTGCTCGATCAGGCTCTCGACACCCCCGAGGCTCTCGGCGAGCGTCCAGACCTTCGTGCGGGCGACGAGCTCCACCGCCTCCTCCTCCGTCTCCACGAGGAACGAGACCATGCCGCCGAAGTCGCGCATCTGCCGCGCCGCGAGCTCGTGGCCCGGGTGCCCGGGCAGCCCCGGGTAGAGGACGTCCGTCACGCGGGGGTGCTCCTGCAGGAACGCGACGACCTGACGCGCGTTGTCGCAGTGCTGGCGCATCCGCACGGCCAGGGTCTTGAGGCCGCGGAGCACGAGCCAGGCGTCGAACGGCCCGGGCACGGCGCCGAGCGACTTCTGCAGGAAGCGCAGCCTCTCGGAGACGCTGGGGTCGTTCGTGCCGGTGAAGCCGCCGATGACGTCGGAGTGGCCGCCCAGGTACTTCGTCGTCGAATGCACGACGATGTCGGCGCCGAGCTCGAGCGGCTGCTGCAGGTAGGGCGTCGCGAAGGTGTTGTCGACGACGAGCAGCGCCCCCGCGGCGTGGGCCGCGTCGGCCGCGGCACGGATGTCGACGATGTTCAGCAGCGGGTTCGTCGGAGACTCGATCCAGACGACCCGCGTGCGCTCGTCGAGGTGCGCGGCGAGGTTCGTCGAGAACTCCTCGGGCGTCAGGTACTCGAAGGCGTACCCCTTCGGCTCGTACACCTGCGAGAACATCCGGTAGATGCCGCCGTAGACGTCGTTGACGCAGACGACGCGCTGGCCGGGGTCGACGAGGTGCATGATCGTCGTGGCGGCGCCGAGGCCGGACGAGAAGGCATGACCGTAGGCGGCGCCCTCGAGCGAGGCGAGGCACTCCTCGAGTGCCGTGCGCGTCGGGTTGGCCACACGGGCGTAGTCGTAGCCCTTGTGCACGCCGACCGCCTCCTGGGCGAAGGTGGAGGTCTGGTAGATCGGCGTCGTCACCGAGCCGGTGGCCGGGTCGGGCTCCTGCCCGGCGTGGATGGCGCGCGTCTCGAAGTCCATGCCCGGATCCTACGTGCCGACGGCGTCCGCCCAACGCCGCGGCGGAGCACAGTCCCAGACGACGGCGTCCGCACCGAGCCAGGCGGCCAGTCCGCGCAGCGACTCCGCGATGCCGGGCCCGGCTTCGGCAGGCGCCCCGGGCTCGTCCCAGAGACCGACCACCCGCAGCACGTGGCTCTTTCGGTCGACGACGGGCTCGACGCGCCCGACCAGCCGGTCGCCGTGGAGAATCGGCAGGACGTAGTACCCGTACCGGCGCTTTGCCGCCGGGACGTACATCTCCAGCCTGTAGCGGAAGCCGAACAGCGCCTCGGCCCGGTCGCGGTCGTAGACGAGGCGGTCGAACGGTGAGAGGAACGTGACGCGATCAGGAACCGGGACGTCCCCGGAGGCGGCGTCCGGATGCGCTTCCCACCCGGCATCCGCGCGGCGCACGCCGAGAGCGCGGAAGCGCTTCGCCGCGAGGAATTGTTCGGTCGCGCGAAGCGTGACCGGCTGCGTTTCCGGGTACCAGCGCTCCGCCAGATCCCACAGCCGCTGGCCTCCGCTCCGCCCGGTGATCGCCACCTCGCCGCGCAGGTGGAGTGCCGAGAGCATGCGGCCGACCCGTCGGGTGCCGTACCACCGATGGTTGGTCGGATCACCGGTCGCTCGATCCTCGAGCTCGCGCGAGAGCAGCGGGCCGTGCCGCTCGAGCTCCCGGACGACGTACTGGCGGAAGGCC
Organism: Gaiella sp.; assembly: GCA_036745155.1. GTDB lineage: Bacteria > Actinomycetota > Thermoleophilia > Gaiellales > Gaiellaceae > Gaiella. The sequence continues at coordinate 594 of DAIOGR010000148.1, read as the reverse complement.
CGGTTCTCGGCGACGAACTCACGCACCCAGCGTTCGTGGGCGTAGTGGGTCGATCGACGCCAGCGTCGCATGAGGGCGCGCACGAACGGTAAGTCCTCGATCGGCCAGACGAATGCGTTCCACTCGAACAGCTTCCGCTCCTGCCAGAGCAACCGGTCGAGCTCCGCCGTGTCGTAGTCGCGGTGGCGTCCCCAGAGGACGAGGTGCTGGGGCGGCGCCACCGTGGCGATCGGGTCGAGCTGCAGGAAGCCGAGCCGCCGCACTGTGTCGAGGACGTCGGTCGCCGAGCCGTCGAGGAGCTGCGATCTGACCGCGATCCTCCGTGCTTCGGTCTCGGAGACGAGCCTCACCGGTGCACCGTTTCGAGCCCACAGGCGCGACGGAGGCGGTCGAGGGCCCTGTCGAGCGCATCGTCGAGCGCGACCGAGGCGCGCACCCCGTCCTCTCGGTGGAACGCCTTCAGCACCAGCGCGCCGTCGGCCCGCTCTGACTTCAGGTCGGCGCGGCCGACGATGCGGTCGCGCCAGAGGAACGGCAGCACGTAGTAGCCGTAGCGGCGCTCGTGCGCCTTCTTGTACACCTCGATCAGGTGGT
>DAIOGR010000147.1:2224-5794 GCA_036745155.1 Gaiella sp. | reverse complement strand
CGAGCGGCAACGTCGTCTTCAACAACGTGCCGTCGCACGCGACGGACGGCTACACGATCACGGCGAGCCGCGTGGTGCAGGGCACGACATACACGCAGACGGCGACGACGACGGTTGCCACAGGGTCCACCGTGAACCTCAACCTTGTCCTGCCGAGCCCGACGCTCGCCACCGTCAACATCACCGTCAACGCGGTGACGACGCCGCAGCCGGGTGCGACGGTCACGCTCTCCAACTCGCCGTTCGGGCTCGCAAACCTCACAGCGACCACGAACGGGAGCGGCGTGGCGCAGTTCGTCAACATCCCGGTCGGCACGGGCTACCTCGGCACCGCCGTGAAGTCGCCCTACGCGAACGGCACGGCCACGGTGAATGTCACGGCTCCGACCACGAATGCGACGATCGCCATGCCCGCCGGCATCCTCACGGTCAACACGACGTGGGCCGGCCAGCCCGTCAACCTGGCGAACGTCTCGGCCACGGACGGCACGAACACCTTCACGGGCACCACGAACGCGAGCGGGGTTGCGCAGATCCTCGTGCCGGTCGGGAGCTACACGGTCACGGTGACGAAGAACGGCTTCAGCGGCAACGGCGCGGCGACCGTCACGACGGGCGGAGGCACCGCCAACGTCGCGCTGCCGACGGGGACGATCACCGTGAACGCGACCTGGGCGTCGCTGTATGCCGGCTCGGCGGCGATCTCGATCACCGGTGGGCCGAACGGTGGCACCTACACCGGCACGACGGGCGCGGCCACCGGCTCCCAGAACCTCGTCGTACCGGCCACCAGCGCCACGTATCCCTACACGGTCACCGTGACGAAGAGCAACGGCACGGGATCCGCCTCGGTCACGACGCTGGCCCCCTCGGGCAGCGCGACCGCGAACGTGGCGCTGACCCCGACCAAGACGTTCACGATCACGATCCAGCGCGGTGGCGTCGCGGCAGCAAGCACGGCCGTCAACCTCAGCATCACGGGGGGCCCGAACGGTGTTGCCGGTGCCGCTCCTGCCTACACGTTCTCGCTCACGACGAATGCCAGCGGTGTGCTCCCGGCCGTGATCGTGCCGCAGGGGGCATCGGGAGCCACATACACGATCAAGGCGAACCTGACGACGTGCGGGGCGTCCGCCCCGAACCGCAGCGGCCAGAAGACGGCGCAGAGCAACACCGGCGCCAACACCGCAGTCACCGTCAACATGACCACGACGACCTGTCCGTTCAGCCCGCTGCCGTGACACGCCTGGCTCGCAGACTGAGCTCGAACGCCGGCTTCTCGCTCACGGAGATGCTCGTCGTGCTCGTCTTCCTCGGCGTCATCTCGGCCGCCTTCTCGATGCTCTTCAGCTCGACGATCCGGCACCAGGACGAGATCGAGCAGCAGAGCGTCACGCAGGGCGAGCTGCGCGCGGGTGTCGACCGCATGATGAGCGAAACGCGGGAGGCCTACGTCGGAACCGGTGTGTCTGCGATCGAGGCCGTGAGCTCGAGCCAGTTCACGTTCACCTACCCCGACAAGGCATCGCCGTTCCATCTCGTGCGCGTCTCCTACCGCGTCGCGGCCGGGCAGCTCCAGCGCGCCTTCGAGGCCTCGACGAACACGGGCGGCCCGCCATGGACGTTTGCCGTCGGCGGGACGCCGACGAACTGGGCGCCGGTCGTCAGCAACGTCACGAGCGCGACACCGTTCTCCTTCTACGACGCTGCCGGGGCAACGACGACGACTCCCGCCAGCGTTCATTCCGTCGCCGTCAACATGACGTTCGCCAACAAGACCGCTTCCTCGCGCACGTACGCCTACTCCACCCGCGTCTCCCTAAGGACGACCGAATGACACGCTTGCTCCTCCAGCGCCTCCGTGGCGAGCGCGGCTTCGCGATGGTTGCGGTCGTCTTGCTGACATCCGTCCTCGGCCTGCTCTCCGTGATCACCATCGACCTCGTCACCACCGAGCACACGCGGAGCGACGTCTCCCGCACGCGGAGCACGGCGTTCCAGGCCGCCGAGGCCGGCATGGACGACTACATCGCCAAGCTGATCGAGGACAAGGCCTACTACTTCCACCAGGTGCATCCCGCCGAGTCCACGCGTCGGCCGGTCTCCGGGGCGGACGTCGATCCGCAGACGTCGTCGTGCACGGCGCCGAAGACCCAGACGGGCGTCCAGTGGCCGACGACCGCCGGCACGTCGTGGACGTACCCGAACGGCAAGGACAACTGGTGCCAGCTCTCGAACGGCTACGAGTACAACCTGCAGATCACGCCGCCGTCCGTGTCGAACCTCAACACGAAGATCGTCGGGACCGGCCGCCGGATCGGCGACACCAACAAGGCGGACTGGCGCGCGGTGGAGCAGTGGGTGCACTTCTCGCTCGTCTCCGAGTTCCAGATGATCGCCGCCGGCGACTACAGCGCAGGCTCGACCGCGACGACCAACGGCAAGGTCTATGCCGGGCGCGACCTCAACCACGACGGTATCGCCACCGCGAATCTGTACGCCGAGCGTTTCCAGACCGGCGGCGTGACGCTCCAGAGCGGCGCGACGAAGTACTCACCATCGACCACCCCGGACATCCGCTCCCAGATCAAGCAGCCGATCAACTTCGCCAACTTTCAGATGTCGCTGGACGACATCACGCGCGCCGCCGACAGCGGCGGCAGGCACCTCGATTCGAGCGGGACCGTCTGGAAGATCGTGCTCCTGCCCGCCGGCACGTACACCGTGCAGGCCTGCACGGCGAACTGCGCCGTCCCGGCCGGGGCGACACAGCCGACGTGGGGGGCCGCGTCGGCCCCCGTGCTGCTGCCGCAGAACGGCGCCATCTTCAGCGACGTCACCGTCGTCGTGTCCGGCCAGGTGAACGGCCGTGTCACGATCTCCTCGAACGACGACATCGTGATCGGCGGCGACATCTCGTACGTCCAGCCGGGAGACGACGTGCTCGGCCTGATCGGGAAGAACGACGTCACGATCGCGAAGTGGGGGCCGGACGTCCTCACCTGGCGTGCCGCCGTGATCGCCCAGAACGGCAAGCGCAGCTCGTACGACTCGTGCAACTGCAAGACGTCGGCGGCTCATACCGGCTCGACGGCGACCTTCGGCTCGCCCTTCATGGACATGTTCCAGGTACGTACGTACAACTACGACACGACGTTGCTGTACCTGCCGCCGCCGTGGTTCCCGACCTTCGACGACGCCTACCAGGTCGGCCTGTACCGAGAAGTCAGGCCGTAGCGGCCAGGGCGCGTGAGGTTCGGCTTCGGCGCCACGACGGCTCAACCGCAGGCGCCCGGATGCCGATAGGACGGATGTGAACGTCGCACTCGCAGCCCTCGTGCTGCCGCCGGCCCTGGCCTTCGGCAGCTTCGCCAACGTCGTCGCCGCCCGCGTGCCGCTGCGTCGCTCGGTGTCGAAGCCGCGCTCGAGCTGCACCGAGTGCGGCGTCGAGATCAAGGCCCGCGACAACGTCCCGATCCTCTCGTACCTGCTGCTCCGGGGCCGCTGCCGCAACTGTCAGGCGCGGATCTCGCCGATCTACCCTGCGGTCGAGGCGCTGACGGCGGGCCT
>DAIOGR010000147.1:0-2124 GCA_036745155.1 Gaiella sp. | reverse complement strand
AAGCTCGCCCTGCTGCTCGGCGCCATGCTCGGGCGGAACGTCGTCGTCGCATTGATGATCGGGTTCCTCGCCGCGCTCGTGCCGTCGCTCGTCCTGTTCGCGCGTCACGGCTCCAGCGCGCGCAAGATGGCGATCCCTCTCGTTCCGTTCCTCGCACTCGGGGCCGTCGTGGCGCTCTTCGCAGGCGACGCGATCCTCGACTGGTACATGGGATTGACGGGATAGCCGGCATGGACGGTGTTGCGGCGGCGCGGAGCGTCATTCCGGGGATGACTTCATGAAATTCGAGCCAGCCGGCCCACTCCGCACGTCCACCAGCCTCGGCTCGAACCGTGCCGGTGAGAACGGCGGCGCGACGGCGGAGGACCTGGGCGGCGAGGGCTTCGAGACGATCTCCGATCTCGTCGCCGAGCTGATCGCCGCGACCGAGCTCGTTCCACGCGACCGGCTCGCCGCGGCCCGCGGGCGGGCGGGGATCGGCGGCCTTGCGCAGGCGCTGCAGGACGAGGGCGCCGCGCACCCCGACGGTGTCGCGCGGTCACTCGCGCGCCGCTTCGGCTTCCCGTTCATCGACCTCTCCGAGGAGCGGGCTTCGCCGAGCGCCTCCGAGCTGATTCCGCTGAAGACGCTGCAGCGCGTCGTCGCCGTCCCCGTCTCGCGCACCGACGACCGGCTGCGCGTCGCCGTCGCAGACCCGGGGAACATCCACGGCATCGACGAGCTGCGGCTCGCCACCCGGTACACGGTCGACATCGGCGTCGCCAATCGCGAGGAGATCCTCGCCGAGCTCGAGCGGATCGCCCGGCAGAGCGAGGCCATGGAGACGCAGTCGGCCCTCGACGACGTCGAGGTGGTCGACGACGAGGACGACCTCGAGGCCGACGACGGCGTCTCCGACGCGCCGCTCGTGCGGCTCGTCAACTCGATCGTGATGCAGGCCGCCACGGACGGGGCGAGTGACATCCATTTCGAGCCGCAGGAGGACTCGCTGCTCGTGCGCGTGCGCGTGGACGGCGTGCTCAACGAGACGCAGCGCATCCCGAAGCGCATGGCGAACGGCGTCACCACGCGGCTCAAGGTGCTCGCAAAGCTCGACATCGCCGAGCGACGCAAGCCGCAGGACGGGCGGATCGCCCTCAACGCGCGCGCCGTCGGGCGCATGCTCGACATCCGCGTCGCCGTGCTCCCCACCGTCGAGGGCGAGCAGGTCGTGATGCGCCTCATCGACAAGTCGCGCAAGACCCCGACCCTCGAGTCGCTCGGCCTCTCGGAGTCGATGCGCGACAAGCTGGCCGACATCATTCGCCGGCCGACCGGGGCACTGCTCGTCACCGGCCCGACCGGCTCCGGCAAGTCGACGACGCTGTACGCCGCGCTCGCCGAGATCAACCGGCCGGAGATCAACATCATCACGGTCGAGGACCCGGTCGAATACCGGCTCGCCGGCATCAACCAGGTGCAGATCAACGTGAAGGCGGCCATGACGTTCGCCTCGGCCCTGAGGTCGATCCTGCGCTCCGATCCCGACGTGATCATGGTTGGCGAGATCCGCGACGCCGAGACGGCCAAGATGGCGATCGAATCGGCGCTGACCGGCCACATGGTCTTCTCGACGCTGCACACGAACGACGCCGCAGGCGCGATGACACGCCTGAACGAGATGGGCGTGGAACCCTTCTTGACCGGCTCGGCCGTGTCGGCGGTGCTCGCGCAGAGGCTGACGCGCAAGCTGTGCACGAACTGCTGCGAGATGTACACGCCGACGACGGACGAGCTGATCGCCGCGCGGATCTCACCCGACATGGCAGCCGCCCGGGAGGGCATGGTGCTCTACCGCAAGGTCGGCTGCCCCCGCTGCGGGCGCACCGGCTACAAGGGGCGAATCGGCATCTTCCAGCTCCTCGTGATGAACGACGACCTCGAGTCGCTCGTGGCGCAGAACGCGTCGCGCGACGAGATCGAGCGCGTTGCCGCCGCCGCGGGCATGCGCTCACTCTGGGACGACGGCATTGCCAAGGCCGCGGCAGGCCTGACGTCCCTCGAAGAGCTCGCGCGGGTCGTTACGACTTCTTAGCGCAGATGCAGGATCCCCGAGTGGGGATCCTGCATCGCGCGAAAATCCCT
>DAIOGR010000146.1:0-5826 GCA_036745155.1 Gaiella sp. | reverse complement strand
CTGGGTCGACCCCAAGGCGCTGCCCGATCTGCATTTCGCGCCGCTGACGCGCGACCATGTGCTGCCGCTGGCGAGGTACGGGCTCCACGGGCCGGCGAACCTCCGGCCGGCCTGCACGCCGTGCAACCGGCGGCGGCCCAAAGACGGCAGCGACGTGTCGGGAGCCTCGACGTCACGACCTTCTTGACTTGTGGTCGTCCTTCTCAGAAGAGAGACGTGCCGCCAAACTGAACCGTCGCGACTCCTACCAAAACCGTTCCAATCAGGATGAGCAGGCCCGGGAAGCGCAGTGCCTCGGGTAGCGAAGCCACGATCGCGCCAATCTGCTCAATCGCTGACTTGGCGTCCTCCGCTTTCTGCTCGGTGTCGGCTTCCGCCGCAGTGGCGGTTTGCCCGTCAAGACCGGCCGCTCGGATCGGGATCAGAGCCGCTGCCTTGAGTTCGTCGACCTTCTCCTTCGCATTCGCCTTGTCCTTGGCCTGCTTGGCTTTCTGTTCAGGTGTGGTCGGTGTCGTAAACACGACGACGAAACCGTAGATCACCCCGGCGGCGAGCAGCAATAGCCCCGCGCCGAGACAGATCCACGCGACGACCTGGGCCTGACTGGAGAGCGTTGCTGCAATCATCCTGGCGGCTTTGTATCAAATCCAACTTGAGTCGTCCACGTTTACTCTCGTGTTGTGCTCCACCTGTCCGGCGTCCCCATCTCGCCCGATGACGCCGCATGGCTCGCCGGCCGCCTGTACGCGGACGCGGAAGCCGACGCGGTGGCCGCCGCGCTCGTCATCGAGAAGGGCGTCGAGCGCGAGCTCTAGGTGGTGGCGCTGACGCCGGCCGACAGGGCCGCGATCCTGCGGCAACTCGAGCGGCCGCCCGAGGGGGCTCGCCGAACTCCGCGGCACGCTCCTGCGCGACCGCCCCTCAGCGTCGTGACCGGGAGCTCTCGCTGGAGGACGCTCTCTGCAGGCTCGTGCGTCGTGCCCGTCGGGCTGCGTGGCAACGGGTGACGCATTCTTGTGCTGAGAGATACAAGCAACTAGGCTTGGTCGCGCGGAGCCAAGATTACCGACGGAGGAGGCATACGTCATGGCCCACGAGCAGGTCGAGACGACGAACTGTCCCTACTGCAAGGAGGAAATCAGAGCCGACGCGGTGGTCTGCAAACACTGCCGCTCGCGACTCGGAGCGGCCCGTCCTGAACACGGTGGGATCTGTCCCTATTGCAGGGAGGACATAAATCCAGAAGCGATTCGCTGCAAGCACTGTGGCTCGGATTTGCAGGCGCGCGCAGCAGACGACTGTGACTGCGGGCCTCGGGCCGAGTTGCCGTACGCGTACCGTGCGCGGGGGAGATTCGGAGAGCAGTTGGCAGGGGAGTGCTACAACCGCTGTCGGTTGTACTGCACTGGAGATCCGTTTTGGTGCCACTTGGTGTGCAGCTTCATCTGTGAGCACGCGCCAGTCACACTTCCCCCGGACCCGATCTTCCGATAAACGGATCGAAAGCCACCGTTCCCTGACTCTCAGATCCACCGTTACCTATTCACTTGCGATTCTCGAAGTGGCATGCACTCGGTAACAGCTACCTCGTCGTCGAGCGCGGCGAGGCCGGCGAGCTGACACCGGAGCGCGTGCGCAGGCTGTGCGACGCTGACGCCGGCATCGGGGCCGACGGGGTGCTCGAGGTGGTCGCGCGCTCGGCGACGCGGGCCGAGATCGTGATCTGGAACCCGGACGGGACGATCGCGGAGATGTCGGGCAACGGCGTCCGCATCGCCGCCCGCTGGCTCTCAGAGGAGTCCGGGTCGCGCGAGGTGACGATCGTGACCGCCGGCCGCGAGACCGTCGCGACGATGCTGGGAGGGCTCGAAGCCCGCATGGACGTCGGTGATGTCGTCGTTGGCGCGCCCGAGACGCTCGACATCGGCGAGCGCGTGGAGCTCGTGACGGCGTCTGTCGGCAACCCGCATGCGGTGCTCCGGCTGCAGGCGCCCACGCGCGACGACCTGCTGCGGCTGGGGCCGGCGGTCGAGACGCACGCACGGTTTCCCGAACGAACGAACGTGCAGCTGATCCGCGTTGCGGGCCGGCACGACCTCGAGGTGCTCGTCTGGGAGCGCGGGGCGGGGGAAACGCGCTCGTCCGGGTCGTCGTCGGTCGCTGCGGCAGCCGTGGCCGTGGCGCAAGGCTGGTGTGACAGCCCCGTCACCGTGCACCTGCCGGGAGGCGAGCTGCTCGTCGAGCTCGACGGCACGCGGGCGATCCTGACGGGCCCCGCCGAGCGAATCTGCGAAGGCGAGACAGACCTCTAGAAATTCCCTGCAAACGGCCTACGATCCGAGCATGGGCAGGATGGCAGTTGTGGCTGTGTCGGCTGCGCTCCTGGCGGTGGGCGTCGCCCACGCCGCCGGTGATCGCGCGGTCGTCGCCGGCACGGTCGCCGTGCACGTCGCCGACGACTGGGCCCGCGTCACTCCGGCAGCGGGCGCAGAGACCGATCCGCGCACCGTGCTCGTGGTCGGGACACGCGGCGTCGCTGCGCGTGCGTCCGAGTGCCAGGTTGCCGCCTACCGGATCCCCGCAGACGGCGCAGCCGTCGTCGTGCTCGGTTGGCGGGGCATCGCACCGGACGCGCTGCCTCGAGACCGCGGCCAGCTGCTCGCGATGCGATTGAGGCGACCGCTGTTCGAGTGCTTCGACGGCCGGGGCGCGATGGCGCAGATCGTGATCAGAGGCCGCGCATACCAGGTCAACGTCCTGGTCGGAGACCGTGCCACGCGTGAGACGGTGGCCGACGCACTCGCAGTCGCACGCTCGTTCGCGGCCGCATCGCCGTAGAGGACGGCCGCGGCTCGGCCCCGGAGACACGGCCAGCGGGGCGTTTCGCGTACGGGCGGGGCCCCCGCCGGCTGCTCAGACGGCGATCTCGAACTCGCGGAGAACGGCGTTGAGGGACGTCTTCAGATCGGTGGAGGCGCTGCGCTCTCCGACGATCAGCGCGCACTGCAATCCGTAGGTGCCCGCGGCGAACTCCTTCTGGCGGACGCCGGGCAGCACCACCTTTCGCGCCGGCACCTCGCCGCGGTACTCGACGGGCTGCGGGCCGGTGACGTCGATGATCGGGATCGAGGCGGAGAGCACGACGTTCGGAGCGATCACCGCGCCCTCGCCGATCCGCACGCCCTCCACGATCACCGCCCGGGAGCCGATGAAGGCGCCGTCCTCGACGATAACCGGAGCTGCCTGCGGGGGCTCGAGCACTCCGCCGATCCCCACACCGCCCGCCAGGTGGACGTCCGCGCCGATCTGCGCACAGGACCCGACCGTGGCCCAGGTGTCCACCATCGTGCGCGGGCCGACCCACGCCCCGATGTTGACGTAGCCCGGCATCAGCACGACCCCCTCCGAGAGGAACGATCCGTAGCGGGCCACGCCCGGGGGCACGACTCTCACACCGCGGTCCGCGTAGTCCGATTTGACGGGGATCTTGTCGAGGAAGTGGAGCCCCCCGGCCTCCATCGGCTCGACCTTGCGCAACCGGAAGTAGAGGAGGATCGCCTTCTTCACCCACTCGTTCACGTGCCAGTCGGCGCCGTCGGGCTCGGCGACCCGGATCTCGCCCGCGTCGAGCCGGCGGATCGTCTCCTCGACGGCGTCGGCGTCGAGCGTGCCCGTGTCCCAGCTCTCGGTGACCGCGCTTGCGAGGCTCATGCGAGACCATCCTGCAGGATCTCGACGGCGCGCGCGCATTCCTCCTCCGAGGGCACGAGCGCGAACCGCACGTAGCCTTCGCCGGACGGGCCGAGGAAGGAGCCGGGCGCGACGAGCACGCCGAGCTCGAGCAGCCGCGTCGCGTAGCCCTCGGACGTCTCGCCCTGAGGGACGGCCACCCAGAGGTACATGGTCGCGGGGCCTCCCGCGTCGCCGAGCCCCACGTCCTCGAACAGCTTCAGGAAGAGCCGTCGCTTGCGCGCATACGTCGCGCGTGCGCGCTCGACGTGCTCTTCGTCGCCCCACGCGACGACAGACGCGCGCTGGACGAACTCCTGTGGGGCCGTGCCGACGTTCGGACGGTACTGCCGCAGCGCGGCGATCAGCTCGGGGTCGCCGGCCACGAAGCCGGAACGGAAGCCCGTCATCGACGACCGCTTCGAGAGGGTGTTGAACGCGACGAGCCCGGTCCAGTCGGGAAGCTGCAGCGCCGACACCGGCGGCTCGTCGAACCAGAGCTCGGTGTACGCCTCGTCCGAGGCGAGCACGAACCCATGCTCGCGGGCCAGGGCGGCGACGTGCTCGTAGAAGGAGAGCGGCGCCGTCACGCCGGTCGGGTTGTTGGGGTAGTTGACCCAGAACAGCGCCGTCCGCTGCCAGTCGGACACGGGCACCGCGTCCAGATCAGGGAGGAAGCCGTTCCGCTCGAGCAGCGGCAAGGCGACGACGCGCGCCCCGGCGAACTGGGCCCCGCGCTCCGGTACCGGGTAGCCGGGCTCGGTCACCACCACGGTGTCGCGCCCTCCCGGGAGATCGAGCACGACCTGGGCGAACGAGAAGATCGCCTCCTTCGAGCCCAGGGTGGGGATCACGTGCCGGCCGGGGTCGACCTCCACGTGGAAGCGCCGGCCCAGCCACCGTGCGACCGATTCGCGCAACTCGGGCAGCCCCACCGCGGCGGGATAGCCCATCCGTTCCCTGACACCCTGCTTCAGCGCCTCGATGATGCGCGGGTCGGTCGGCTCACGCGGGTCGCCCATGCCGAAGTCGATCACCTCGAGGCCACGCGCGCGGCGCTCGGCGGCAGCCTGGTTGAGGCGCACGAACGGGTACGTCGACTGGGCGCGCAGGATCGGGGAGACGGGCACCACCGGACGCTATCCCGAGAGGAGGCGGTGGAGGGTGGTGTAGGCGTGCACGAGGCCGTCGATCTCGACGAGCTCGTCGCGGCGGTGCGCATGACGAGGGTGCCCCGGGCCGAAGTTCACCGCGTCGAGACCGACCCGGGTGAAGTCGGCGACGTTCGTCCAGGCCTGCTTGGGCTCGATGCCTCTCGCCCCGGCTTCGAGCAGCGCCGCGACGATCGGCGAGCCCGTTGCCACCCGTCCCGACGGGGCGGTGCCGAGGATCGTCAGCTCCGCCCCGGCGGGCACGATCTCGCGGAGGTGCTCGATCGCGGCGGCCTCGTCGCGGTCGGGGGCGAAGCGGAAGTTGAGATGCGCGACGGCGCGATCGGGGATGACGTTGTCGGCCAGGCCCGCATTCAGGCGCGTCACGGACAGCACCTCCCAGAAGGTGAGCCCGCCGACGACGGCTTCTCGCCGCTCGTGGGCGATCACCGGCGCGAGCCCCTCGACGGCGCGCTCGATGGCGTTCTCGGCCAGCCAGGGGCGGGCCGAGTGCCCGCTCGTGCCGTGGAACGTCAGCGTCGCGTTGGCGTTGCCGAGGCAGCCGGCGTGAACGGCACCGTCCGTGGGCTCGAGCAGGATGACGAGCGCCGCCTCGTGCACGAGGCGAGAGCGCTCGAACAGCTCCGGCAGCGGGTTCCATTCCTGCGGTAGCTCCTCCTTGCCGAAGACGAGGAGCGCCAGGTCGTAGCGGCCCGCGGGCTGCCCGGCGAGGTCGCGTACGAGCTCGAGCGCAACCGCCAAACCGCCCTTCATGTCGGTGGCGCCGAGGCCGTGCACCGCGCCCGCCTCGATCCTGCCGGGCAGGTTGTCCTGCGCGGGCACCGTGTCGTAGTGGCCGGCGAGGACGACCAGCGGTGCTCCCGGCCGGCACTCGCGCACGTACAGGGCGGCGTCCTCGAGCACCGTGTCGGGCGAGAACGCGTCG
>DAIOGR010000145.1:0-5848 GCA_036745155.1 Gaiella sp. | reverse complement strand
AGACCCCGACGATCGTGATCGTCCGCGTCAGCGCGTTCCCGTTCTTCGTGTTCAGGTCGACCTGCACCGTGTACGTCTTCCCCCTGGCGACGGTCAGGCCCGTCGCCTTGTAGGCGATCGTGCAGTCCCGTGCGAGCGACACCTGCGCCTGCGACTGGGCTACGATCTTCCCGGCAAGGGTCGTCACCGAGTTGACGCCCACGGCCGATCCGACCGGGTTGTTGGCGCAGAACGAGCGGGCGTGGACGGTCAGGGCCGGGCTCTTGACGCCGGCTTTCACCCTGACGAGGCCGTTGACGGCGCTGAGCGGCTCCGCTGCCGCCGACCACTTCGCCTGCGCCGGCTTGGCGGCACCCGACGTCCGGTAGATGCCGCTCTGCCAGGGACTGCCCGGCGAGTCCCGCAGCACGAACCAGATGAACAGCTCGACGCGCGGATCCTGCCTGGCGATGTCGATCGCCTGCGGCGCGTACGCGGCCTGCTGGGCGTCGGTGACGCCCTTCGGCTCGCCGGGCTTCGTCTCATGGCCGTACTCGGTGATCCAGATCGGGATGTTCTTCCGTCCGAACCACTTGTCGAGCGACGTCTCGAACTGCGGCAGCGACGAGAGGGTGACGTTCGGCCACCTCACCTTCTGCGTCGGCTTCAGGTTGACCGGGAACGGGTACGGGTGCTGGGCCCATGCGTCGAACTTCAGCCTCTTGTTCGCCTTCGCCACGAGCTCGGCGAATTTGCCCGGCGACACCTTGTCGGTGCCGGTCTTCTTCTTGTCGTTCCCGGTGGACGAGGTCTCGCCCACCGCCACGAGCGCCTTCGGGCTCCCGGCCTTGATTCCGGCGTACCCGGAAGCTGCGAGCTTGGCGTAGGCGGCCGGGCTCACGATCTGCCCCCGCGCGTTGAACTGGGGCGTCAGGAACGTCCCCAGGTTCGACTCGTTCCAGATCCCGTAGAAGCGGACGAACGGATAGCCGGCCAGTCGGCCGGAGTAGCGCGACGCCACGGCGCGCGCGAAATTCTGGAAATCCGCCATCTTGGTCGGCAGGTAATTCGGCGTCTTGTCGCCGTTCGCCCATTTCGGTGTGCCCCACAGCGTGATCAGCACCTCCATGTCGCGCGCTTGCGCGTTGCGGACGAACTCGTCGAGATCGTCGAACCTGTACGCCGGATCGAACGGGTTGCTGGCCGAGGCCGGCTTCGTCGGCGCCACGTCCGCCCAGGTGACGAGCGTGCGCAGCACCGTGGCGTTGTTCGCGCTCGCCACGTCCAGCTCGGACTGTCGCTCCGTGTCGAAGCGCAGGACGGGATCGTCGTGGAACCCGATCCACATTCGTTCGGCCGACAGCGCGGCCGGAGCGAGGACGGCTGCGGTGATCACGGCGGCGACGAGCAGGCGTAGGGGGCGCACAGGCATTCCTCCTTGGGGGATGATGCGCGTCACGGTACCGCTCGCGTGTGTGGGCGATGTGAGGGACCGTGCCCGCCGGCGCACTTTCGGCGCAAAGGCGGCACACACCTGTTGCCGTTGCCTCCCTAGCGTGGTTGCTGTCAGCACATCACGACCGAAGGGAGGACGAATGGAGACAGCGCTCGCGCTTGCGGGGCCGTCCTACGCCGCACCTGCTCTGACCCATCCCGGCGAGCTCGCGGAGACCGAGGACGTCGTCTGGTGGATCGTCGTCGTCGGCTTCGCCTATGCCGTCGCACTCGCCTACGCGGCCTGGTGCCGCCGCGGCGGCGGCAGCGCCGAGATCTCGTTCGGCTGGTCGGGTTTCAAGGTTGTCTGCAAGAGCCCGTCCTGAGCACGAGGGGAGGGCGGCAGCGTGCCGCCCTCCCCTTCCCCCGCGTGCGGCGCCGCTCGTGGCTTCCGGCCTGTGCAAGCGCTACGGCGACCTCGCAGCGCTCGACGGCGTCAGCCTGCAGGTGCGGGCCGGCTCGGTCGTGGGCCTCGTCGGGCCGAACGGGTCGGGGAAGACGACGCTGCTGCACGTGGCCGCTGGCCTCCTGCGGGCCGACCGGGGCACGGCGCTCGTCGCCGGTGCGGCGGCGGGCAGCCGGGCCGCGCGGTCGGCGCTGGCCCTCGTCCCCGACGAGCCCACCGGCTTCGACGAGCTCACGGTCGCCGAGCTCGTGTCGCTCGTCCACGCACTGTGGGGTGCAGGCCCCGCGGCAGCAACCCGCGCCGACGTGCTCGTCGGCGCATTCGGACTGAAGGCCCGCCTCGGGACACGTCTCGGGTCGCTCTCCCGCGGCCTGCGGCGCCAGGTGAGTGCCGTCGCGGCGCTCTCCCTGGCACCGGCGCTGCTGCTCGTGGACGAGGCCTCCGCGACCCTCGATCCCGAGGCGGTCGTCGTCCTGCGCGAGGCGGTCGGGGCTCTCGCCGCCCGGGGCAGCGGGGTGCTGCTGGCGACGCAGGATCTGCATTTCGCGGCGAGGGCGTGTGACGACGTCGTCCTGCTCGCCGGCGGCCGCGTGCTGGAGCAGGGCGCACCCGCCGCGCTGTGTGAGCGCTACGCGGTCGAGACGCTGGAGGACGTCTTCCTCGCGGTCGTGGGCGAGCAGGCGCTGGCGGAAAGGGTGCGGGTTGGCCTGGCGGCTCTCTAGCGCGGTGCTTCGCTGCCAGCGGCGTCGCGCCTTCGGGGCGTTGCGCGCGGCGCCGCTTCCGGGCGCGCTCGCTCTCGCCGCCCTCGGAGCCGTCCCCTTCGCCGCCTGGCGGGCGGGGCGCGCACTGGCGGCCGCGCTCGAGCCCGTGCTCCACGATCCCGAGCTCGCGCGCCTGCTCACGATCGCCCCGGCGATCGCCGGGGCAACCGTCGGCGCGGCCGCCTGCGTCACCACTGCGGGGCGCCGTTCACTTGGTCCGCAGCTGGCGGCGCTGCCCGTCGGAGCGCGGGCGGCGCTCGCGGCCACCGTGCTCGTCCCGGCCTCGGTGGCGCTGGCGCTCGGCCTGCCTGCTGCTCTTGCGCTCGCCGTCGCCTTCGGCGCAGCCTCTCCCGGCGGCCCTGTCGCAGGGCTCGGGTTGCTCGCGGCCGGGGTGGCCGGGGCGGCAGCCGGCGCCGCCACAGCCGAGAGCCTGCTGCAGGCCTGGGCGGGGGCGAGGCTGCGAAGCACCGTCTCGCTGCTCTGCCTGGGCACGGCCTGGGGCGGCATGGGCCTCCTGCTGGGATCCGCGCTGCTCGGACCGCTCGCTCGTGTCGGTCCTGCCCTCGCCGGCGGCAGCGACGCCCTTGCGGCGCTCGCCGAGGCGCTGCTGACCGCGGCGCTGGGCGGTGCCGTGTGGCTCGAGCTGGCCGTGCGCCGACCCGAGCGGACGACCGCGGCTCGCCCGTCGCGGCACCGTTTCGTGCTCGGGCCGGTGGCGCTGGCGCTTCCGCTCGCCGCCGCGATCCTGCTCGTGCGGCGCCGCGACGTGCGGCTCGCCGCGCTTGCAGCGGTCGGGTTTGGTCTGGGCGGGGTCGTGATCGCGGTTCGGGCCGGCGTCCCCGCGCCGGGGCCGCTGCATCTCGGCGCGAGCAGCACACTGCTCGGCGTTGCGCTCGCTCCGCTCGCCGTCGGCGGCATCGTGAGCTGCGGCCGCTGGGTGTGGGTGTGTGCTCCTCGGGCACGCGTGCTTCCGTGCGCCGCTCTCGCAAGCGCAGCACACGCCGTCGTGGTTGCTGCCCTGCTCCCGGTTCTCGGCGCTTCCGAGCTCCTCTCGGAGGCGCCGTCGCGCGCCCTCGGGCAGGTCGGCTTCGTCACGCTCGGGCTCGCCGCGGCGGCACTACTCGCCGGTGGGCTCGCGCCCTGGCGGGCGTCCACGATGGGTGACCAGTTCGCCTCCTTCGCGACCTTCGCCGTCTGTGCCGGTCTCGTCTCTGCTGCCACCGGTCTGGCCGGCCCGCGGCTTGTCGCCGCCGGCCTCCCGGACGCGGCTGCGGCAGCCGGCGTGCTGGCCGTCTGGGCCGTGCTCTCGCTCGGAGCGGTCGTGCGCCTGCTCCTGGAGGAGGCCTGATGCTCGAGACGGCGGACAGGATCGTCCTGGCTGAAGGCGTCGTGCTCTGTGACGGCAGTCTCGTCGACGGCGTGGCCCGCAGGACCTGGCCGGTGAACCCGACCGGTGCGTTCGTGCTCGCGCGGCAGGGAAAGGCCCTCGGGGAGATCGCCGACGGCGTCGCCGCCGCCTACGCCCTTCCGGTCGAGCGCGCCTGCGCCGACGTGCTCGCGTTCGCGTGGCACCTCAACCGTCTCGCGCTTGCGAACATCGACCGGCGCGCCGGTCGACTGCGCCACGGGGCAGCCTGGCTGCGGCTCGCGGTGCGCCTCGCTCCCGCCGGTGCGCTCCCGTCGCTGACGGTGCGCCGGCGTGCCCTCGATACGAGCACCGTGCGACGGGCTCTGGTGAGCGTCGGCCGGGCGCTGGCGCGTCGGTGCGCCGCGCTCGCTCTCAGTAGCGCCGTTCTCGTCGCGCACGTCGGTCTCGTCGCCGGCCGTCCTTCCCTGCTCGTGCCTGCCGCCGCCGGTCTGGCCGTGGGAACGGGGCTTGCGGCTCACGAGGCCGGCCACGCTGTGGCCCTACGTGGGGTGCCGAGCGCGCTCGTGATCCGCGGCGGCCGCGTCTCGGTCGTCCACGCTCCCGCCGGCGCAGGCCGGCGCACCCTCGTCGCGCTCGCGGGCCCGGGCATCGTCGCCGCCGTCGGCACAGGACTGCTCACGACGTCGGTCCTGCTCGGTGCTCCCGCTCTCGCGGCTGCCGGCGGGCCGGCGGCGCTGCACGCGCTGGCGCTCACCGTGCTGGCCTCGGACGGGAGGACGGCATGCGGCCTCGATTCGTGAGGGCGTTCGTGCTCGGCGCCGCCGCCAGCGGAATGCTCGCCTACGCTCTTGCCGCCACGGTCGCGGTGCTCGCGCAGTCGGGCGGGCGCACCGTCGACGTCCGCGTCGGTCCGCTCGTGCTCGTCGCGGTTCAGCGCGCCGGGACGGCAACGGCAACGACGTTCGGGAGCGGGCTGCTGGCCGCGGCGGTGCTCGGCGGCGTCGTCAACGGGCTTGTCGCTGCGCTGCTCGCCCGCCGGCTGCGACGACTCCGGCCGATGCCGTAGACTTCCCGCGCATGGTCTGGGAGATCGTCTTCATGCTGCTCATCCTCAAGATCCCGGTCGTCTACCTCTGCGTGGTCGTCTGGTACGCGATCCAAGAGGAGCCGCGCCCTGGTGAGCCGGTGGCCGTCGCCGTGATCGAGGACACACCCCTGGTGGGAGGCAGCTCGCGCCGGAGAGCCGGCCGTTCGCCGCGCCGCTTCGGGCCAGCCGGTCCGTCGCGCCGTCCCCGGCGCGCCGCCCGCGTCGCCACGTCCACCAGAGCGGAGGCACGACCGTGAGCACCATGGATCCCCAGGCGCACCGATTCTCTTCGATCGATGCGGTCGCAGGCGTACTCGCCGTCGGCTCGGTGGTGCTCTCCGGGATCGCGATGGGATTGGGGTTGCTGCTGGAACTCGACGCACGGCCTGCCCGTCTCGCACCCGTGGCGGTGATCGCCGCACTGGTCGCGGCGCGGATGAGCCCGCGCTTCCAGAGCCTGGCGCTCAAGGCCGCCGTGTTCGCGATGGTGGCCTGGGTCGTGGGGATGACTCTCGTCGTCATCACCGAAAACCCCCTCATCTGACCTGGCGGGTCGAGCGGCGAGACGCCGCTGGTACAACACGAACGGATGAGCGCAACCGATCTCAGCGGCCTCAACGCGGGCTACGTGGCTCAGCTGCTCGAGGACTACCTCGAGTCGCCCGGGAGCGTCCCCGAGGAGTGGCGGGCCGTGTTCGAGGCAGATCCCCGCGCCGCGCTCGCCGCCCTGCCCGGTCTCGCTCGACTGCTGG
>DAIOGR010000144.1:0-5875 GCA_036745155.1 Gaiella sp. | reverse complement strand
TGCGTCCACCATCGCCGTGATCGCGTCGGCGAGCTCGCTCGAGCGGAACGGCAGCCCCCGCACGCGGTTGTAGCCGACCGCGTCGACGAGGAACTCCGCGCGGACCAGCTGCAGCAGCTGGCCGGTGTTCATCTCGGGGATCAGCACCTTCTCGTAGCCGCGCACGACGTCCCCGGTGTTGCGCGGGAACGGGTTCAGGTGATGCAAGTGGGCGCGCGCCACGCTCTTGCCGTCGCGGCGCACCCGGCGTACCGCGGCGCCGATCGGCCCGTAGGTGGAGCCCCAGCCGAGCACGAGGGTCGTCGCGTCGCCGTCCGGATCGTCGACCTCGAGCAGCGGAATGTCGGCGGCGATGTTCGCCACCTTCTGCGCCCGCAGGCGCACCATCTGGTCGTGGTTGTCCGGGTCGTAGGAGATCGCCCCGGTCACGTCCGCCTTCTCGAGGCCGCCGATGCGGTGCTCGAGCCCGGGCGTGCCGGGCGGCGCCCACGGCCGCGCCAGCGTGACGGGATCCCGCTTGTAGGGATGGAAGCGGTCTCCGTCGTTCGGCTCGGTGGCAAAGGTGGTGGAGATGTCGGGCAACCCGGCGACGTCGGGGATCAGCCACGGCTCCGAGCCGTTCGCGAGATACGCGTCCGACAGCAGGTAGACGGGCGTCCGGTACTTGAGCGCGATACGGGCAGCCTCGATGGCAGCGTGGAAGCATTGGGAGGGGCTCGACGCCGCCACCACGGGGACCGGGCTCTCGCCGTTGCGGCCGTGCAGCACCATCAGCAGGTCGGCCTGCTCGGGCTTCGTCGGCATCCCGGTGGAGGGGCCGGCGCGCTGGATGTCGAGGATCAGCAGCGGCAGCTCGAGCATCACTCCGAGCCCGACCGTCTCGGCCTTCAGCACGATGCCGGGGCCTGCCGAGGTGGTGACGCCGAGGGCGCCACCGAACGAGGCGCCGAGGGCGGCGCCACAGGCTGCGATCTCGTCCTCCGCCTGGAAGGTGGAGACGCCGAAGCTCTTGTGGCGTGCGAGCTCCTCCAGGATCGACGACGCCGGCGTGATCGGATAGGCGCCGAGGAAGAGCGGCAGCCCCGACAGCTTCGACGCCGCGATCAGCCCGTAGGCGATGGCGGTGTTGCCGGTGATCTGCCGGTAGCGCCCGGGCGTCAGCTTCGCCGGCGCGATCTCGTAGGAGACGGCGAAGTCCTCCGAGGTCTCGCCGTAGTTGTAGCCCGCCTTGAACGCCTTCGTGTTGGCCTCGGCGATCGAGGGGCGCTTCCCGAACTTGTCGTCGATGAACGCGAGCGTCCCGTCGGTCGGCCGGTGGTAGAGCCAGCACATGAGGCCGAGCGCACAGAAGTTCTTCGAGCGCTCCGCCTCGCGCGAGGTGATGCCCTCCACGTCTTTCAGCGCCTCCACGGTCATCGACGTGAGCGCCACCTGATGGACGTGGAAGCGGTCGAGCGAGCCGTCTGCGAGCGGGTTGGACGCGTAGCCCGCCTTCTGCAGGTTGCGGTCGTTGAACGCGTCGGTGTTGACGATCAGCATCCCGCCTGCCGGCAGATCCGCGACGTTCGCCTTCAGCGCCGCGGGGTTCATCGCGACGAGGACGTTGGGCTGGTCTCCCGGCGTGAGGATGTCGTGGTCTGCGAAGTGCACCTGAAACCCCGACACCCCGGGCAGCGAGCCGGCCGGCGCCCGGATCTCGGCAGGGAAGTCCGGGAACGTCGCCAGGTCGTTGCCCAGCAGGGCGGTCTCGCTCGTGAAGCGGTCACCTGTGAGCTGCATTCCGTCGCCGGAGTCGCCCGCGAACCGGATGATCACGCGATCGAGTTGCTCGACCGGCTTGCTCATGGGGCCACTGTACCTGCGGGCAGTGTCATGTCACCGATTCACCGCGCGGCCCGGAGCGGCCGCCGCAAGGGAGACCAAACAGCCGCGGTCGGACGTCACTCCGAGCGGCGACGCACGATCGTAAGGCCCCACGCGGCGCCGGAGGCGAAGAGCTCGTCGGGATCGACCTCGCCGAGCCAGCCGAGGAAATGCCGCTCGGGGTCGGCCTCGGTCGAGCCCATCACCGCGGGCCGCTCGTCCGGGTGCGCGGCGGGCGCTCCGGCGGCGAGCTCCTCGAGACGCCGCTCGGCCTCCTCGGCCGCGGGCCCTTCTGCATAGCCCTTTCCCATAGGTGCATTGTGCGCCTCGAGGCGCAGTCACGCGAGGCGCCCGGCGAGGATGAGCGAGCGCGTCGCGTGCAGGCAGCGGGCGCCTGTCTCGTCGAGCTACCGCCGTCGCATCCCGTGGAAGAACGGCACGGCAGCAGCGACGAGGAAGGCGATCTCGCCTACCGTGCAGGCGACGGTAGCCGGTGAGCCGGCGGCGAGAGCCTGCGTGCGAACGATCTCGAGCGCGAGCGCGCAGGCGACGAGCAGGGCGGCAACCCTGAAGAGGCCGATGCGCTCGACGAGCGCCTTCACGACCGCTCCTCGTCCGGCAGCCCGCCCCCGAGGGCGGCGCCGGCCAGGGCGAAGACGACGTAGGCGATCCAGTGGATCCCGATCACGTCGGTCTGCAGCCCGATCGCGAGGACCGCGGCCCAGGCAGCCGTCAGCCACGCCGAGCGGGCCCAGAGGCCGGCGAGCACCGCCAGCAGCCAGGCGGCGAAGACGGCCATGCCGGCGAGGCCGGCGTCGACGCCGATCTCGGTGTATGTCGACTCGCCCGCGATCACCGTGACACCCGTGCGCGCCGCGTTGACGCCGGCGTTTCCGAGCCCGTAGCCCTGTGGGTGGCGGACGACGGCCTCGATCCCGTCACGCAGGTTCCGCAGGTGGCTCGTTGTGGAAGCGTCTCCGCCGCCGAGCGGGTCGGCGTCGACGCCCGGATGCGCCTGCCCCTGCTCGCGCAGGAGCTCGAGCTCTTGTGTCGTGTAGCTCGTCGACGGCCCGATGTGCGGGAAGGCCTTGACGAAGCCGACGCCGATGACGAGTGAGGCCGTGGCGAGAGCCACGGGCACCCACCGGCGCTGCGCCACCGCCAGCACGACGAGCCCGCCCGCGAGGGCGAGGAAGGCGGCCCGCGTGTGCGTCCAGAGCAGCCCGGCAGAGGCGATGCCGGCCGCGGCCACCGTGAGGCGGGTCGGCCGCCGGGCCGCGAGATAGAGCAGCACGACGACGAGGAGGTACGCGGTGGCGAGCGGGCTGAGGAACGTGGAGACGAGCCGTCGCACCGGGTTCTGCTCGTCCCCGGTGTTCAACACCCAGTTCTCGGGAAGCCCGGAGAGCCCCCGGTAGGTGAGCCCGAGCTGCTCGGCGAACCAGTCCGGCACCCCGGACTCGCGCCACCACTGCAGCGGGACGAGGTAGACGTCGATCAGGCCCCAGCCGGAGAGCGCGATCGCTGTGCCGACAAGCGCCAGGGAGACGCGCCGCCACTCCCGCGTCGAGAGCACGAGCAGCCGGCCCAGGAAGTAGGCGCCGACCGGGAGCAGGTCGTGGCGGAGGGCGAAGAGCCGTCCGCGTGCGGTCGCCTCGCCGCCGAGCCACGACTGCGGCAGCAGCCAGTAGAGCACCACGATCGCGGCGAAGGCCAGCGCGAGCCGGTCGGCCCGCAGCGAGAGCGGCACCGTCCTCGCCCCCCACAGCACCACGCCGAGAACGGTCACGAGCAGAACGTCCTTCCAGGCCGCCACCACGTCCAGCGTGCTGCCACGCACGCCGAGGTCCCACAGCTCGGCCATCACGAGGTTGTGCAGCGCGAGCCCGACGACGAAGACGACGAGCGCGACGCGGGGCAACGAGCGAGTCATGCGATTGCGACCAGGGTCAGGCCCAGGTTGACGATCCGCACGGGAACCGGGAAGAGGGAGCGCAGGTCGCCGGGACCGAGCAGGTGGTTCTCCTTGGCGAAGCCCTTGCCGGCCAGGTCGTAGGCGCGATGAGCGGCGCCGTCGGGCAGCCAGTGCACGAACGGCAGCCGGGTGTGCACCTCGAGCGGGAACCACCGGTTCGGCGTCGTCAGGAAGACGTGCCGCCCCACGCGCAACGCCTCGAGCACGAGCGCCTGCTGGCGCTCGCGGCCGCCGACGTGCTCGATCACCGCATTCGAGAAGACGATGTCGAACGCGTCGTCGGGGAACGGGAGGGCGCACGCGTCACCCTGGACGTAGCGAACCTCCGGGTAGCGCTCGCGGAAGCGCGTGCCGTCGTGGAGGCCCAGCGCTGTGACCTGCGCCGGCCACGGGTAGTGCTCCTCGAAGAAGTTGTGGGTGGAGCAGCCCGCCTCGCCGCCCGCACCGCCGAAGCCGATCTCGTCGGCACCGACGTCGAGCACCGTGGTCGCAGCCGTGGGGTGCAGCTCGTCGAAGAGCAGCCGCAGCTTGCGGCGGCGGGAGCGCAGCGAGACGGCGTCGACGAGCCTCATCAACGGGCGACGGTAGCGGCCGGGACGGGCGGCATGTACCGCGCGAGGCCGAAGCAGCAGCGCGGGCTCGAGAGCCACGGGCGCCGGTGGACGCGATACGGTCGGTGCCCGTGGTCGCAGACGTCGTCACCCCGAGCGGCCCGTACCGGCTCCGCCTGATGGCCCGTGGCGGCCGCTGGACGGCGCCGCTCCCTGGCGGAGATACGGCCGAGGCGTGGCAGCGGCCGGACGGCCGGGTGGTGATCCGGGCCGGCTCGGAGGCTGGTCTCGCTCGAGCCTGCTTCATGCTCGCGCTCGCCGACGACACGACCGAGTTCCACCGCCGCTTCGCCCGCGACGCGTTGATCGGCGCCTCGGCCCGGGCGCTCGCCGGCTACCGCCCGTTACGCCTGGCGACGGTGGCGCACGCGGCACTGCGCGCCGTGGCCGGCCAGCTCGTCGAGTCGTCGCTCGCACGCTCGATCGAGCGCTCGGTGCTGCGCGCTTGCGGCGAGCGCGCAGCCTCCCAGGCGGCCCTCGCCCGCCTCTCCCCGGCCGAGTTGCGCCGCTGCGGCCTCGCCACCCACCGCGCCTCGACGCTCGTGCGCCTGATGCGCGGCGGCGACCTCGAGCGGCTCCGCGACCACCCGACGCGCACGGTGCGCGCCCGCCTCGAGCGGGAGCGCGGCGTCGGCCCCTGGTCCGTCGGTGTGATCGCTCTCGAGGGGCTCGGCCGCTACGACCACGGCGTGGTCGGCGACCTCGGCCTCGTCAAGCTGGTCTCCGCTCTGCGCGGCCGCTGGGTCGACGAAGCCGAGACGGCGGAGCTGCTCGCCCCCTACGGCGAGTGGCAGGGCCTCGCGGGGGAGGTACTGCTGCTCGGCTGGTCGCGAGGGCTCGTGCCCGGCGCCGACCCGGACGTGGCGCGCCACACCCGCCTGCGCACGCGCCGCGCGGCGTAGCGGCGCGCCGGGCACGGCCCTCCAGGTGCAGGCCGGGCGCGGCCGGGCCCTTACACTGTGCCCATGGTGAACGAGCGGAAGATCGCGGTGCTGGGTGCGGGCAAGATCGGCGAAGCGCTGATCAGCGGCCTGCTCTCGTCCGGCTGGCGCACCCCGCAGGACATCGTCGCCTCCAGCAGGCGGGCGGAGCGCGTGGAACAGCTCGCCGAGCGCTACGGGATCGTCGCGACGGCGTCGAACGGGGAGGCCGCGAGCGGCGCGGCTCTCGTCGTGCTGGCGGTCAAGCCGCAGGACATCGAGAACCTGCTCGGCGAGATCGGCCCGCTGATCGCCCCGGACCAGACCGTGCTCTCCGTCGCAGCCGCGATCCCGACGTCGCTGATCGAGCGTCATCTCGCCGCCGGCGTCCCCGTCGTGCGCGCGATGCCGAACACGCCGTCGGTCGTCCACGAAGGTGTGGCGGGCCTGTGCGCCGGCGCCCACGCCGACGACGCGCACGTCACGCTCGCCGAGGAGGCGCTCGC
>DAIOGR010000143.1:0-5895 GCA_036745155.1 Gaiella sp. | reverse complement strand
TACGAGACGCCGCACTAGATGATCCGAGGAGACTTGCGCGTTGCGGCCGAACACGGTTGACTCGCGCCGACGCGTTGGCGAGGATCGAACCGAGCACGGAGCCCAAGGAGGCAACGATGAAGACGATCGTGGTGGCGTACGACGAGACCGAGCCGGCCAAGCGTGCGCTCGCACGTGCGGCGGAGCTCGCGAAGACGTTCGGGTCGAAGCTGATCGTGACGAGCGTTGCACCCGTCGGGGCCGCGGGGCCGCGCGGAGGCGGCCCGATCGACCCGGTCGACCCGCCCGCGCATCATCGCGAGGAGCTCGAGCACGCACGCACGTTCCTGTCGGGGCAGGGGATCGAGGCCGAGCTGCAGGCCGGGGTCGGCGACCCGGCCGACGTCATCGTCGCGCTCGCCGAAGAGCGGGATGCCGACCTGATCGTCGTCGGCACGCGCGAGCCGGGCCTGATCGACCGCCTGTTCAAGGGCAGCGTCAGCGCCGCCGTCTCGCGGCAGGCGCACTGCGACGTGCTGATCGTCCACTGACCGGCCCGCGTGGAGGCTCCCGGGTGCGGCCGGGAGCCTCGGGCGGGCGGGATTTCACTCGCCGCCCGGACTGGAGTACCGTACCCGCGTGCCCATGACCGCCCCCGATGCAGCGAACGGAGCCCGTCGCGGCGAGCCGCTGATCCACGCGGACGGCATCTGGAAGGTGTTCGGGCCACACGCCGACCGGATCGTCGGGACGCCCGACGCAGATCTGCCCCGCTCGGAGCTGCGAGCGAAGACGGGCTGCGTGGCGGCAGTGCGCAACGTGTCGTTCGACGTGTGGCCGGGCGAGGTGTTCGTCGTGATGGGCCTCTCCGGATCGGGCAAGTCGACGCTCGTGCGGACGCTGATTCGCCTGATCGAGCCCACGGCGGGAACGATCCAGATCGACGGTCGCGACGTCACCGGCGCGAACCAGGCTGCGCTGCGCGAGATGCGCCGGCGCACGGTCTCGATGGTGTTCCAGCACTTCGGGCTGCTCGCCCACCGTCGCGTGATCGAGAACGTCGCCTTCGGGCTCGAGATCCAGGGCGTCGCCAAGACCGAGCGGCTCGCGAAGGCACGGGAGATGCTCCGCCTCGTCGGGCTCGAGGACGTCGAGAACTCGTTCCCCGACCAGCTCTCCGGCGGCATGCAGCAGCGCGTCGGCGTCGCGCGCGCCTTCGTCGCCAACCCGGCAGTGATGCTGTACGACGAGCCGTTCAGCGCGCTCGACCCGCTCATCCGCCGCGACATGCAGGACGAGGTGATGCGCCTCCAGCGCGAGACCGGCAAGACGATGGTCTTCATCACGCACGACCTGCCCGAGGCGCTCCGGCTCGGCGACCGGATCGCGATCATGCGCGACGGGCGGATCGTGCAGCTCGGCACCGGCGAGGAGCTCGTCGGCTCCCCCGCCGACGACTACGTCGAGAACTTCGTCCGTGACGTGCCGCGCAGCCACGTCCTTACACTCCGCTGGATCATGCGCGCGCCCGCGGAGGGCGAGCACGCAGACGGCCCGCGGCTTCCCGTCGGTACCACGGTGAAGGACGCGGTGCCCGTGCTGGCAGCGAGCGAGCAGCCGGTCGTGGCCGTGGACGGCGACGACCAGATGCTCGGCCTCGTCGACCGGGTGTCCGTGTTGAAGGCGATCGCCGGCGAGGGGGGCTAGCGGGGCATGTCCGTGGCGACCGACGTGACGACGGTCACCCCCGTCCTCTCGCATCGCCCCTGGTGGCAGGGGAAGATCGTCCAGGTCGCAGTCGTCGTCGGTGTCATGGTGCTCGTCTACCGGGCGTTCGGGCTCGAGTACTCGTGGCCCCGGAGCCTGGAGTGGAACGGCCTGTCCGCTCACCTCGACTCGTTCCAGTCCTGGCTGCTCGACCAGCGCTCGGCCGAGGACAGGAGCGTCGTGTTCGCCGTCTTCGACGGGTTCGCGACCTTCGTCGACGACCTCGTCACCTGGCTCACCGACGCGATCCTCTGGCTCACGTGGCTCGGCGCCGCCGCCACGGGCACCCTGGTCGTGCTTCGCTTCGGCGGCCTTCGCGCGGCGGCGATCGTGCTGGCGGCGTTCGTCTCGTTCGCCGCGCTCGGCGTCTGGGAGGCGAGCATGGCGACGCTGGCGTTGATGCTGGCGGCGGTCGGGCTCTCGCTCCTCGTCGGCGTCCCGCTCGGGATAGCGGCCGGACGCTCGGACAGGTTCCAGCAGGCGATCAGCCCGGTGCTCGACGCGATGCAGATCGTGCCGGCCTTCGCGTACCTGATGCCCGTCGTGATCCTCTTCTCCGTCGGCCCGGCGGCCGCGGTCGTCTCGACGATGATCTACGCGGTGCCGCCCGCGGTCCGGATCACGTCGCTCGGGATCCGCGGCGTCTCGGTGAACACCGTCGAGGCGGCCGCATCGATGGGCTCGACACGCCGCCAGCTGCTCGGGAAGGTGCAGCTCCCGCTCGCGCGCCGGATGCTGTTGCTGGGCGTCAACCAGACGATTCTGTTCGCGCTCTCGATGGTCGTGATCGCCGGGCTGATCGGCGGCGGCGGCCTCGGGGCCGTCGTCACGAGCGGGCTCTACTCGAACCCGGCGCTCGCCATCCTCGCCGGCTTCGCGATCGTGATCATGGCGATGGCCCTCGATCGCGCCACCGAGGCGATCGCAAACCGCACGGACCCTTCGCAGCGCCATCTCGACGACACGGGTCGGCAGCGGGTCCGCCTGCAGACCCTCGCCTCCGCGACAGCAGGAGTCGCAATCGTCGCTGCCGCGAAGATCGCCGGGGTCTCCGGCATCTACCCGGACGAGACCGGGGGCGGCACATCGGTGACCGCCCAGCAGTGGCTGCTGGCGCAGATCCAGAAGGCGCTCGACTACGTCCAGGATCCGACCTCGTTCGCGTTCGGGATCACCGAGCCGACCGGCAACTTCCTGCTCACCAAGGCGCTGCTCCCGTTGCAGGAGTTCCTGGTCGGAACACCCTGGTTCGTCACGGTCGGCGGGCTGACGCTGATCGCGTTCCTGATCAGCGGGCTCCGGCCGGCGGTGACGACGCTCCTGATGCTCGTCTCGATCGGGGTCGCCGGCGTGTGGCCGCTGGCGATGGACACGCTCTCCCAGGTGCTCGTGGCGACGGTGCTCGCCGTCGCGGTCGGTGTCACGCTCGGGGTCCTGGCGGCCGAAAGCCAGGCCGTCTCGAACGTGCTGCGGCCTGTGAACGACGTGCTGCAGACGCTGCCCCAGCTGGTCTACATCATCCCCTTCATCTATCTGATGCCGGTTTCGATCGTCCCAGGAGTTATCGCCGGCGTTCTCTATGCCTTCCCCGTCGTCACCCGGCTCGTCGAGCGGGGCGTCCGCGACGTTGCGCCCGAGGCGGTCGAGGCGGCAGGCGCGTTCGGGGCGACCCGCCGGCAGATCCTGACGAAGGTGAAGGTGCCCCTGGCGGGCGACGCGATCATGCTCGGGGTCAACCAGGGGATCGTGATGGTGCTGGCGGTCGTCGTGATCGGCGGCCTCGTCGGCTCCGGCGGGCTCGGCTACGAGGTGGCGCAGGGGCTCGTGCGCGGGCAGTTCGGCCAGGGCGTGATCGCGTCGCTCGCGATCCTCGCGCTCGGGATCGCACTCGACCGCGTCACCCAGGGCAGCCGGCAGGCCCGCAAGAAAGGAATCGGTTGAGCATCCAGATGACATCAACAAGGAGGGTCGAATGAGAATTCGTCTCGGAGTGAAACGGCTGCGACTGGCAGCGATCGCGCTCGTGGCGGTGGCGGCGCTCGTCGCGTCGGCGAGCGCACTCGGCGGCGGCGCGCGCGCAGCGGCGTGCGGCAACGTCGTGCTGAACGAGAACGCGTGGGCGGGCTCGACGTCCAACGTCTACGTCGTCAAGTACGTGCTCGAGAAGAACCTCGGCTGCAAGGTGAAGGTGACGAACATCACCGAGAACCAGCCGAGCTTCCAGGCGATGGCCGACGGCAAGATCGACGTCGTGCTGGAGGACTGGGACAACACGCTCGTGGCCTCGAACAAGAAGTACGTGACGAGCGGCTCCGTCGTGAACGTGGGCGGCAACGGGATCACCGGCGTGATCGGCTGGTTCATCCCCCGCTACCTGCTCAAGCAGTACCCGCAGTTCAAGACGTGGAAGGGGCTGAAGGGCAAGGAGAGCGTCTTCAAGTCGCCGGAGTCGGGATCGCAGGGGATGTTCCTCGGCGGTGACCCGTCGTACGTGCAGAAGGACAAGGCGCTGATCGCGGGCCTCGGGCTCAACCTCAAGCATGTCGTCGCCGGCGCGGAGCCGGCGCAGGTCGCACGCTGGAGCCAGCTCTACAAGCAGAAGAAGCCGGTGCTCTTCTACTGGTACGACCCGCAGTACCTGAACGCCCAGTACGACCTCGTGCAGGTGCAGCTCCCCGCCCGCTTCAAGGGCTGCCAGGACGACGAGAAGCAGGGCGGCGACCCGAAGAAGTACGCCTGCGCCTACCCGTCGTACGGGCTCGACAAGCTCGTGAGCGGGAAGTTCGCCAAGAGCGGCTCGCCCGCGCTCGCCGTGATCAAGAAGTTCAGTTGGACGTCGGCCGACCAGAACGCCGTCGCCAACCTGATCGCCGGCAAGAAGATGAAGCCGGACAAGGCGGCCGAGACCTGGGTGAAGGCGAACCAGGCCAAGGTCAAGGCGTGGCTCGCGAAGTAACGGGCTGAGCAGCCTCTGTGCTCGGGAGTGTGGCGGCCCTCGAGGTCGTCGCACTCCCGCGCCGCAGATCTGATATACAGCGCGCATATCAATGCGCGCCCTCTCTCCCACCCCTCTGCAGGCGGAGCGCGACCAGGCCGGCTCGCTCAGCGAGCGCGCCACCCGCCAGATCCGCGAGCTGATCGTGACGCTCGAGCTGCCGCCCGGCACGCCGGTCAGCGAGCGCGACCTGATGGAGCGCCTCGGCTTGGGGCGCACGCCCGTCCGCGAGGCACTGCGCGCGCTCGCGCAGGAGAAGCTCGTCGAGGTCTACCCGCGCCGCGGCATCGTGGTCTCACCGGTCGACGTCGGCGACCTGGCGGCGCTCTCCGAGGCGCGCATCGTGCTCGAGAGCTTTGCCGCGCGGCTCGCCGCCGAGCGCGCCACCGCCGAGGACCGGGCGATCGCACGGGCGCTGCTCGACGAGCTCGCGGGCAGTGGCGGCGCGCACGACGAGCGCGCGCTGATCCAGCTCGACCAGCGCATCCACGGCCATGTCTACCGGTGCGCCCACAACCCCTTCATCGAGTCGACCCTGCACGAGTACTACGTCCTCGCGCTTCGCGTCTGGTACCTCGCGCTCGACCGCGTCGCGCGCCTCGACGACGCCGTCACCGAGCACCGGGAGCTGCTCGAGGCGATCTGCGAGGGCGAGGCCCGGCGCGCAGAGGACGTCATGCGCCGCCACATCGAGAGCTTCGAGCGGGCGATCCGCGCCGTGCTCTGATCACGACCACGAGAAACGAGGAGAGCGACCCATGAGCACCTTCCCGAGCAGCGCCCGAGCCGTCGTGATCGGCTGCGGCATCGTCGGCAACAGCCTCGCCTACCACCTCACCCGCCTCGGCTGGACCGACGTGGTGCTGATCGACAAGGGCCCGCTGCCGAACCCCGGCGGCTCCACCGGGCACGCCTCGAACTTCATCTTCCCGGTCGACCACTCCAAGGAGATGACGCAGCTGACGCTCGAGTCGCAGCGCCAGTACCGGGAGCTGGGCGTCAACACCGAGTGCGGCGGGATCGAGGTCGCGCGCACCGAGGAGCGGATGGAGGAGCTCCGCCGCCGGATGGCGTCGGCGAAGTCGTGGGGCGTCGACTCGGCGCGCCTCGTCACGCCGGCCGAGATCAAGGAGCTCGTGCCGTACATCGACGAG
>DAIOGR010000142.1:1431-5904 GCA_036745155.1 Gaiella sp. | reverse complement strand
GGCTCGCCCGCGCAGACCTGCGCGACGCTCGCCTGGACGGGGTCGATCTCGCCGCCCTCGAGCTTCGCGGCGTTCGGCTGGATCTCGAGGGCGCCGTGCAGGTGGCGAGGTCGGCCGGGGCGACCGTCGGCTAGTACGGCGTCTCACAACGTTCGACCGGAATCGTACGTCGTGAGACGCCGCACTCGATGCTGGTTGCACGGTGGCCAGCTGCTGCGCAGCTGGCCACCGTGATCCTGAAGGGGCGCGCTTCGCGCGCCCGGGGTTTCGGGTGCAACGTTACGAGACGCCGCACTAGAGGCTCTAGGTCGAGAGCACCGGTGTCGTCGTGCCCGCCCGGACGACGACCCAGCCGTCGTAGTCTCTCAGGCGGTACGGCGCGTTCAGCGGCACCTCGGTCGTCCCACGCGCGACCGCGAACGTGCCGCACGGATCGGCGAGCTTCCCGTTCCGCGTCAGCCACAGCTCGTAGGTCTGCCCTGCGGGGAGGGGCTCGAGGCCCGAGACGGTCAGCTCCATCGGCCAGTTGCCGGCGTCGTCCTTGGCGAACACGGCGAGCGACGCGACGGCCCCACTGCTGCCTCGCATCTCGACGGTCCGGAGGACAGCGGGCGAGCCGCCGTTGCCTCCGAGCAGGTACCCGGCGCCGAACAGCACGACCGCGATTGCCGCCGCCGCGGCAATCGCCGTGAACCGATAGCGGCGCGGGAAGGGGATCACCTGAGCCGTCTCCACCACCGGCGGCAGCGCGAGGGCAGGCGGCAGCTCGGGCGGCGGGCCCGCGCGCAGCAGCAACTCGTGGACGGACTGGAGCCGCTCGCGCTCGGCGGGAGCGAGATCGCCGCCGACGAGATCGTCGAGGGACGGGTGCCGTTCTGTCATCGCAGCTCTCCTTCGAGCTCGTCGGCGAGGCGGGCGAGCGCGCTGCGCGTCCGGGTCTTGACGGTGCCGAGCGGGAGGTGGAGGAACTCCGCGATCTCGCTCTGCGAGAGGCCGCTCCAGTAGGCGAGCTCGATCACCGGGCGCTCGTGCTCGGGTAGCACGGCAAGCGCACGGTGGACGCGCCAGGCGAGCCACGCTGCCTCCGCCTGCTCGGGGGGCTCCGCCTCGGCTGAGACGAGCTCCGGCGGCTCCGCCACCGTGGCGGCCGGCGCGCGGCGAAGCGCGTCGACGATCACGTTGCGCGCAACCGTGTAGAGCCAGGCGGCTCCCGGGCCGCGGGCGGGATCGTAGGTCGACGCCGAGCGCCAGACGGCCGCGAACGAGTCCTGCGCTGCGTCCTCGGCGCGGCCGCGATCCGGGATCCTGCGCAGGGCGAAGCCGAGCAGGGCGCGGGCGTAGCGCCGGTGCAACTCCTCGAAGGCGGACCGGTCGCGGGCGGCGACGCGGGCGATCAGCTCGCCGTCGGTCGGGGAAGGCCCGCTCACGAAGGTGATGCTCGCCGTTCGCAGGCTCGAGGGCAAGGAGGTGCAGAGCGCAATGGCCACGTCATCGTTCTACGGCGGCGCCGACCCGGCGGATTGGCCGGCTGCGGCCGGGGCCGGCACCGCGCCGGCCCCGACGGCCCACGGCTCAGCCCTTCGCGGCGTCGAACCGGGCCGCCACCGCACCCCAGTTCACGACGTTCCAGATCGCCTCCAGGTACTCGGGCCGGCGGTTCTGGTACCTGAGGTAGTACGCGTGCTCCCACACGTCGATGCCGAAGAGCGGTGTCTTGCCCTCCATCACGGGCGAATCCTGATTGGGGGTGGAGACCACGGCGAGGCCGGTTCCGTCCCAGACGAGCCACGACCAGCCGGAGCCGAAGCGCTTGATGCCCGCCTCGATCATCTGCTGCTTGAGCACGTCGAAGGCGCCGAAGGTCGCTTGCACCGCCTCGCCGAGGGCGCCGCCGGGCTCGCCGCCCGCGTTCGGCCCGAGCGTCTCCCAGAAGAGCGAGTGGTTCGCGTGGCCGCCGCCGTTGTTCCGGACGGCCGTGCGCTTGTCCTCCGGCAGGATGTCGAGGTTGGCGAGCACCGACTCGATCGGGCGATCCATCCACTCGGTGCCGTCGAGCGCGGCGTTCAGGTTCGTGACGTACGCGGCGTGGTGCTTGTCGTGGTGGATCTCCATCGTCTGCGCGTCGATGTGCGGCTCGAGCGCATCGAAGGCGTATGGCAGGTCGGGCAGTTGGTAGGCCATGAGGCTCTCCTTGTTCGGTTCGTCTCTGTCGACCTCAAGGATATGCTCACGCCCGTCCCGTCGAGCCGGAGGATCCAGGTCATGTCGAACTACGAGGAGATCAAGCCCCGTGAGCTGAAGCCGGCGCTGCTGGAGCTCGACGGCATCTCGCGCGCCTCGGTCGAGGCCCACTACAAGCTGTACCAGGGGTATGTGAGCAAGCGGAACGAGATCCTCGGCAGGCTCGCCGGCGTCGACCTGGGAGCGGCGAACCAGGTGTACTCGGATGTGCGGGCGCTGAAGCTCGACCTCACGTTCGCGATCGGCGGCATCAAGAACCACGAGGTCTACTTCGCCCACCTGGGAGGAGAGGGCGGAGATCCCACGGGCGCGATCGGAGGCCTGATCGTCCGTGACTTCGGCTCCGCCGACGCCTGGCGGGCGGACCTGAAGGCGACCGGGCTGGCCGGCCGCGGCTGGGCGTGGACGGCCTACGACTGGGACGAGCGGCGGCTGTTCAACTACATCGGCGATGCGCAGAACACGTTCCCTGTCTGGAATGCGACACCGCTGGTCGCGCTCGACGTCTACGAGCACGCCTACTTCCTCGACTACCAGACCGATCGCGGCTCCTACATCGAGGCGTTCCTCGGGAACCTCGACTGGGACGTCGTCAACGGCTGGGTCGACGCGTACGGCATCCCCAGGGCGTAGCCTCCAACCGTGGTTGCCGACGCGCTGATCGTCGTCGGGGGATACCTGGTCGGTTCGATCCCGTTCGGGCCCGTGCTCGTGGGCCTGTTCAAGGGCGAGGACATCAGGGCGCAGGGCAGCGGCAACATCGGCGCCTCGAACGTCTGGCGTGTCTACGGGAAGTCCCTCGGGATCCCGGTGGCGCTGCTCGACGTCGCCAAGGGGTTCGTCCCGGCCCTCGCCGGCCTGCTCGCGGGTGGGGAGTGGGTCGGGGTGCTGGCGGGCGCCGCGGCCATGTTGGGTCACGCCCGCCCCGTGTGGCTGCGCTTCAGCAAGGGCGGGAAGATGGTGGCGACGGCAGGGGGTGTCAGCTTCGCTCTGGCGCCGGTGCCGGCGGCTCTCTGCCTGGCGATCTGGGCCGTCGTCTTCGTGCTCTTCCGCTACGCGTCCCTGGCGTCGCTCCTGACAGCGGTGGCGCTGCCCGTGCTCTGCCTCGTGCTCGGGGAGCCGTGGCCGACCGTGCTCTTCGCCAGCGCTGCTTTCCTGGCAGTGGTGCTGCTGCACCGCCAGAACATCCGCCGGCTGCTCGACGGCACCGAGCCTCGCTTCTCGCGCCGGCGCGCCTCTACGACCGTGTGAGCCACTCGGCGAGCGTCGTCTGACGCGGCGTCCGCCCGGGCTCGGCGAGCTCGCTACGGAGCTCGCCGACGGTGCCCCAGCGCTCGGCGAGCACGTCGTGGTCGTGAATCGTCTCGAGATTGACCTGGCGCGAGAGCACGAAGTCGTCGTCGTCGAGCTCCGGGTGCGCGTCGAGCAACCCCTTCAGGGCGACGCGGACGGAGTCCTCGACGAAGCGGGGCTGCAGGTGGGCTTGCTCGACGACGTACAGCTCGTCGGCGCGCTTCAGCAGCTCGAACACCGGAGCGCTCATCGAGCGCTCGACGATCGCCACGAGCTCCTCGGCGTCGAGATCGTGGCTCGAGCCGACGTAGAGCGTGCCACGGCCTCGCTGGTTGTGGGTCGCGATCGGCACCAGGTCGAGAATCCGCTCGACCTCGTCGCTTCCGTAGCCCTCCTCCGTGAGCCGCTCGGCGGCGCGGCCACGCACGAGGCCCTGGGCGCACGGGCACGCGTTGATGCCGGTCGCCTCGACGCCGACCACGCGCCGGGCGGCGTCCGCGGTCGCGGCCGCCACGCCGATCAGCGAGACCATCTCCTGTGTCGGCAGGCCGGTGACGGGTGTCATCCGCCGGATCGGCCAGCGCGCGGTGATGCGCACCTCGGCCCGGAGCGCGCGCTGCCGCTCGACGATGTGCCGGGCGATGTGCTCGGCTAGCGTCTCCACCTGGAGCGCCTCCCCGAGCACCACCTCGCCGATCGCCTCGTCGAAGAGCTCGGGGAAGCGCGACATGTGCACGCCCTTCTGGGCCCGATCGAGGTCGACGGTGCACTCGATGTCGGCTGCCATCACGGTCTCGGCGTCGCCCCGCCGGATCCGGATCGCCTTCTGCACGCCCGTGACGCCCGCCCGCGAGAGGGCGATCTCGACGGGCGGCGAGGACGCTTGCATGTCGCCGACGAGGCGCGGCAGGTCAGCCATCGCGCCAACGTAGCAAGGAC
>DAIOGR010000142.1:0-1331 GCA_036745155.1 Gaiella sp. | reverse complement strand
TGCTCGTCGCTACGGTCGTCTGCGCAGGTGCGGCCACCGGGGGCGCCGCTGCAGCGACTGCGCACGTCGTCGTCGTGCCGAGCCTCGATCTCGCCGACATCGGCCCGCGTGGCGCAGTTGGGCTGTTCGTCCCCGGTGCCGGGGCGACGGTGTCGCGCGAGCGTGCCCTGCACTCGCTCGTGCGCGGACGCAGCATCTCGTCGCTCGTGGAGGACACGGGCGGCCGCCCGCTGATCCGGCTCAGCACGACTCCGGGCCGGGTGACGATCTACGTCGTCCTGCCGCCTCCGGGAAGCCGCCACAACGACACGCGCTACCCCGTGGCAATCGTCGGCGCCGGCTACCGCGGCGTGCTGACGTCGCGGTCGACACGGATCCACGGGCTCGTCTCGATCGCCGACATCGCCCCGACCGCCCTGGCGCTCCAGCAGGGCCGGCAGCCACCCATCCGTTTCGACGCCGCCGGCACGGTCGCCCAGGTACGTGCCCTCGACCGGCGCCTGGCCCGCGCGCACGACGGTCGCACGGCCGCGACAATCGCCCTCGGCGTGCTGATCGGGACGTTGACCGGGCTCGCCCTCGTCATCCGCACGCCGCTGCTGACGCGCGCCGCACTCCTCGCCGCGCCGGCTGCGGTCGGCCTCGGCCTCGTCCTCTCCGCCGCCGGCGTGCGCTCTCCTGCAGCCGTGGGTTGGGGCGTCGGCCTCGGCGGCGCTCTGCTCTCGGGCATCGGCGCCCGGCGCGAACGGGGCTTCGCGGCCCTTGTCGCGCTCTTTCTCGCGGGCTTCGCTCTCGTGCTCGTGGCCTGGCCGGAGGTGAATGCCCTGGCTGCGATCGGGCCGCATCCCGACGGCGGTGCCCGCTTCTACGGGGTCACGAACCAGGTCGAGACGCTGCTGCTCGCCCCGGTGCTCGCCGCCGCCTCGACAAGCCGGCGCGCCTTCGTCATCGTCGGCCTGGCGGCGCTCGTGGCCGTCGGCTGGAGCCGGGCGGGAGCCGACGGCGGCGGGGTGCTCGTCGTGCTCGCGGGTCTCGCCGCACTCGCCCTGCTGCGCGGGGAGATCGCCCCCACGGGACGCCGGGTGGGCGTCGCTGTGGCCGCCGTCGCTGCCGTCGCGAGCGCTCTCGTCGTGCTCGACCGCGTCGCCGGCGGGTCCAGCCACGTCACGCGTGCCGCCGGGAGCGGCCCCGCCGGGCTCGTCGACGACCTCACGCGCCGGCTCGACATCTCGTGGGCGGGGGCGACGCAGTCCCTGCACACTGCGCTCCTGTGCCTGGCCGGGCTCGCGGGGCTCGCGGTGCTGGCGACGAGGTCGCCGAGGCGCGCGCCG
>DAIOGR010000141.1:0-5926 GCA_036745155.1 Gaiella sp. | reverse complement strand
CCGTCCTCGAGCGCGAAGTCGGCCGTGATCAGCGCCCCGGAGCGCTCGCGCGCCTCGACGACGACGGTCGCGGCGCAGAGGCCGGCGATGATGCGGTTCCGGGCAGGAAAGCGCCACGGGGCCGGCTCGACGCCCTGCTCGTACTCCGACACGACGAGGCCGCGCTCGCCGATGCGCCGTGCGAGCTCCGCGTGGGCGCCCGGGTAGTCGCGGTCGATCCCGCAGCCCAGCACGGCGATGGTGGTGCCTCCGGCGTCGAGCGCCCCGCGATGGGCCTCGGCGTCGACACCGCGGGCCAGGCCGCTGACGACCACGAGCCCGGCGGCGGCGAGCTCGCGCCCGAGCATGCGCGCGACCGCGCGACCGTAGGCCGAGCAGGAACGCGCACCGACGATCGCGACCGCAGGGCCGCCGAGGAGCGCCGGCTCTGGCGAGCCACGCAGCCAGAGGCAGGGAGGCGGATCGTGGATGGCGGCGAGCAGCGGGGGATAGGCCCTGTCCCGCCTGGGCACGCGCCGGATCGTCACGCGCTCGGAAGCTCGGCGGGGGAGCGGTACGAGAGCGCCTCCGCCACGTGCTCGGGCAGGACGCTCCCGGCTTCCGCGAGCGCCGCGACGGTGCGGGCCACACGCGCGACCCGCGCCCGCCCGCGCCCGGAAAGCGGAACGCGGCTCACCGCCCGGTCGAGCAGCTCGGACGCCGGGGCCGTGCGGCGCAGCACCGGGCCGTCGCGCAATACCTCCCTCGCCCGGACGACCCGGTCGCGCACGATCGCCGACACCTCCCCGGGGGGCGCCGCGAGCTCCTCTGCCCGGGGACGGGGCATCGCGACGACGAGGTCGAACCGGTCGAGCAGCGCCCGCGACACCTTCTCGCGGTAGGCGGCCACCCGCTGGGCGCTGCACGCGCACTGGGCGGCCGGGTCGCCGCGCCCGCCGCAGGGGCACAAGTTCATCGTGGCGACGAGCCTGAAGCGGGCCGGGAACAGCGCGTGGCCCCCGACCCGGGCCACCGAGACGACACCGTCCTCGAGCGGCTGCCGCAGCGCCTCGAGCACCGAGCGAGGGAACTCGGGCAGCTCGTCGAGCAGCAGCACGCCCCGGTGCGCGAGGCTCGCCTCACCGGGGCGTGGGGTCGCGCCCCCGCCCACGATGGCGGCGGCCGAGGCCCCGTGGTGCGGCGCCCGGAAGGGTGGCGCGAGCATGATCGGCCGCCCCGGCGGCAGCGTGCCCGCAACCGAGTGGATCCGCGTCACCTCGAGCGCCTCGTCCCTCGTCAGCGGTGGCAGGATCCCCGGCAGCCGCCGGCCCAGCATCGTCTTGCCGGTGCCGGGCGGCCCTGCCAGCAGCAGATTGTGCTCCCCGGCTGCGGCCAGCTCGAGCGCCCTCCGACCCCGCTCCTGCCCACGCACGTCGGCCAGATCGGGGATCGCCGGCTCCTCAAGCTCGTCCTCGCCCGGCGGGTCGGCCGCCGAGATCTCCTCGTCGCCGCGCAGGTAGGCAACGGCCTGCGCGAGGTGGCGCACCGGCACCACTTCAACCCCGGCCAGCGCGGCTTCCGAGGCGGACTCGGCCGCGCACAGCACACGGCCGACGCGGGCGCGCCGCGCCCCCTCGGCGACGGCGATGGTGCCCGCGACGGGACGGATGCGGCCGTCGAGCGAGAGCTCGCCGACGCACACGTGCTCGAGCAGCCGCTCCAGCGGCAGCTGGCGGTACCCGGCGAGCAGCGCGAGCGCGATCGGGAGGTCGAAGCCCGAGCCTTCCTTGCGCAGGGCTGCCGGGGCGAGGTTGACGGTGATCCGGTGTCGCCAGGGCCACGAGAGCAGCGAGTTGACGACGCCGCTCTGCACCCGGTGCTTCGCCTCCTGGCAGGCCCGGTCGGCGAGGCCCACGATCGAGAACGCGGGCAGGTCGGCGCTGACGAGGTCCGCCTCCACCTCCACACGACGCGGCTCGAGGCCGACGACGGCGTAGGTGATGGCACGCGCGAGCATGCCTCCGACGCTACGCGGGAACCTGCGACGCGACTGTGCCGGCTCTGTGGCTAGTTTGCGACGGCGACGAGGATCGACTCGTAGTACTCGCCCGCCCGGCGGCCGGTGCGCCGGTTGACGTGGCGCTCGTGCCGGTCGACGAGGCGCAGCCCAGCGCGCCGCATGATCTCGGGGTAGAGATCGCGCCGGTCGTTGACGACGACGCAGACACGACCGCCGAGAGCGAGGGACGAGCGCGCGTTCGCGAGGACGGCCGCGACGCCGTGGACGTACTCCTCGATCGCCGTGCGGCCGAGCCCGAGCGCGGGCCGGCCGAGCTCGCGGTCGCGCCGCTCGTCGAGGCCGAGCAGCTCGTACGCGTAGCGGTGTTGCCCGTGATAATCGATCAGGCCGGGATACGGCGGCGAGGTGATGACGCCGTCGTAGGGCCCTGCGAGGTCGAGCTCGCGCGCGTCGCCGTGCAGCACGCGGGCGACCCGGGCCTCACGGCGGGCCGCGGCGAACGTCTCGATCCGGTCGAGCGTGTCGAGCGTGTAGCGAAGCAGAAACTGCCTCGCCGTTTCGACCGGCCGGCAGGTGCGCTTGTGCTTGTGGCACCAGTACTCGCCCACCTGCGGCTCCCGGGGGAAGTCGAGGTCGAAATGCGTCGTGCGGCGCGCAGACCGGGCTGCCCGAGCGAGCACGATGCGCAGCACGTCGGCGGAGCCGACCTGCTCGACGAGTGAGCGGAAGTGGAGCAGCTCCTCGGCGGCGACGGGGGCGAACCAGGAGCGCACGTAGGCGGACGCCTCGCGCGGGTAGCGCGCGCGTGGCGTGAACCGCTCCGCCTCGGTGTGCGCCCACAGCAGGTCACGCCGCAGCGCATCGAGGTTGTACGGCCGCGTCTTGACGCGCATCAGCAGGGCATTGAAGCCGGCGATGTCGACGCCGGTCGCGTCGTAGCCGGACTCGAGCGCCTGCACGAGCGTGGTGCCGGAGCCGGCGAACGGGTCGAGCACCCTGCCGCCGGCCGGCACGTGCCGCTCCAGCAGCGTCTCCACGAGCTGCGGGATGAACTTCCCGAGATAGGGATGCAGGCGATGGACGTGTTTCGTCCGCTCACGCTCGGGGAGCTCGCGCTCCGACCACGAGAGCTCGAGGTCGAGGTCGCGGTAGAGCGCTTCCTGCGTGGATGCCATGGGGCGTCATTCGACGCCCCCTGGTTCGGTCCTACCAGTGCACGCCGCGCCTCCGGTCGTGCTCGCGCAGCCGCTCGATCCGCACGGGGATCGGCGGATGCGTCGAGAACAGCCCCGCCATCCCACCCCCGGAGAGCGGGTTGGCGATGTAGAGCGAGGCGGTAGCGGGGTTGACGGCCATCGGCACCGCCTGGACGCCCCGCTGCAGCGTCTCGAGCGCACCGGCCAGCGGGCGCCCTTCGCCGAGCAGCTCGGCCGCGGTCGCGTCGGCGAGGTACTCCCGCTGGCGCGAGACGGCGAGCTGGATGATCATGGCGGCGAGGGGAGCGACCATGATCGCCGCGATCATGCCGACGAAGCCGAGCGGGCTCTCCTCCTCGTCGCCGCCGCCGAACAGCCAGCTGAACTGGAGGAAGTTGGCGATCGCGGAGATGGCGGCCCCGATCATCGCCGCCACCGTGGTCACGAGCACGTCCCGGTTCTTCACGTGCGCGAGCTCGTGCGCGAGCACACCGCGCACCTCCTCACGCGGGAGGTGGCGGAGCAGGCCCTCCGTGACCGCCACGGCTGACGTCTTCGGGCTGCGTCCGGTCGCAAACGCGTTCGGCTGCTCGGAGGGGATCAGGTAGAGCCGCGGCACGGGGATGCCGGCGCGGCCGGCGAGCTGCTCCACGTCCTCGTAGACGGCCGGAGCCTGCTCGCGCTCGAGTGGCCGGGCACGGCTCGTCCTGAGCGCGATCCGGTCGGAGAACCAGAACATGACGAAGTTGAAGGCGATCGCGAGCGCCGCGGCGAGTACGAGGCCGCCGGTGCCGCCGACGACGAAGCCGAGCCCGACGAACAGGGCCGTGAGCCCGGAGATGAGCACCCAGGTGCGAAGGCGCGTGGTCATGTGATTCGAGAGCATCCTTTCCGGCTGACGTTGGAATCTGTCAGCCGGAGGTTTCTCCCGCCCTCCTCACAGGGGAAGTCGGGCCGGCGGGCCCGGGCACCGATTGCAGTGCCGTCCTGACGAGCCCGCCCGTTCGGGGATAGTGCCCCCCGGCTGCACGCAGCCTACCAAACCGGAAGCTGACTTCTGTTATCCGAGTGTTAATCCAGCGTCGCGGGACGCCGCTCGAGGCGTCCTCCCTCGACGGCCACGACCTCGAAGCCGATCTCCACCCCGGGCCTCTGCGGGTTGCGCACGAGCCAGGCCTGTGCCGCCCGGCGCACACGTCGTCGCTTCTCGACACCGACCGCGCCCAGCGCGCCGCCGAACCCGGCGCCGCTGCGCTCCTTCACCTCGACGAACAGCAGCGTACGCCCGCGCCGGACGATCAGGTCGAGCTCGTTGCGGCCGGCGCGCACGTTCGTGCCGACGATCCGGTAGCCGCGCA
The DNA here is from genome assembly GCA_036745155.1 of Gaiella sp. Taxonomy (GTDB): domain Bacteria; phylum Actinomycetota; class Thermoleophilia; order Gaiellales; family Gaiellaceae; genus Gaiella. The sequence continues at coordinate 1,373 of DAIOGR010000141.1, read as the reverse complement.
GGCGGTAGTGCCAGAGCGCTCGGCGCTCGCCGCGGTTCACGCGGCGGCGACCTCCCGGTCGTAGCAGCGGGCTGCATAGGAGAGCCGGTGCTGGGCGCACGGCCCGTGTGCCCGCACGGCCTCCGAGTGGGCGGGCGTGATGTAGCCGACGTGCGAGCTGAAGCCGTAGCGCGGGTAGACGGCGTCGAGACGGCGCATGATCCGGTCCCTCGTCACCTTGGCGACGATGGAGGCTGCGGCGACGGCCGCGCTTTTCGTGTCGCCGTCGACGACGGCGGTGTGCGGAGGGGCCAGCGGGCCGAGGCGGAAGCCGTCGACGAGGCACGCGCCGGCGAGGGGGGCGAGATCGGCCAGGACGGCGCGCAGGCCCCAGAGGTTCGAGCGGTGCAGTCCTCTGCGGTCGATCTCGCCCGGTGGGATCACGCGGATCGAGACGTGTGCCGCGCAGGCGAGCACGGCGAGGAGCAGCTGCTCGCGGTCGGCGGGCGCGACCTGCTTGGAGTCGTTCAGCTGCGCCAGCGGGCGCACCCGGTGCCCGCGCAGCGTCTCGTAGTCGAGCAGGACACCGGCGACGACGAGGGGACCGGCGAGCGAGCCGCGACCGGCCTCGTCAGCGCCGGCGACGAAGCGGACGCCGAGCCGGCGGTCGTAGCGGAGCAGTCGCTGCCCGGTCGCGTGAGGCACGGCCCGAGGATATCGGTCGGATCGGAACGGGACTGTGCCGGGACCGTGCCGATTCCGTGCCTCAGGCGGGCAGGCTGCAGCCCGCGTCGCGCTCGTCCCGCACGACGTCCCACCCGGCGTTCTCGATCGTGGCGCGGAAGCGGTCGCAGCCGCCCTCGGCGCGGCGCACGACGCAGAAGAAGACCGTCGCCGGCCGCTCGACGAACCAGGGCCGCGGGTCGTGGGTGCAGCGCACGCCGCCGGCGTACCCGGAGAGGCTTGCCACGTGCGTCTCCACGGCGCGGCGCGCATCGGCCTGGCGTGCGTCCTCGGTCGAGCAGCCGGTCAGTGTGCCCGCAAGGACGAGCAGGCAGGCGGCGTAGGCGACGCGCACGCCTCGAGCCCCGGCGAAGGCCTCGCGCAGCGCGAGCTCCCGGCTACGACTGGCGGAGCTCGCGGATGCGCGCCTTCTTGCCGACGCGGCCGCGGAGGTAATAGAGCTTCGCGCGATTGACGTCGCCGATCATGGCCACCTCGAGCTTCTCGATCTTGGGCGAGTGCAGCGGGAACGTGCGCTCGACGCCGACACCGAAGGACTGCTTGCGGACGGTGAAGGTCTCGCGGACGCCGGAGCCCTGACGCTTGATCACGACGCCCTCGAACACCTGCACGCGCTGGCGGCTGCCCTCGATCACCTTGAAGTGCACGCG
>DAIOGR010000140.1:0-5937 GCA_036745155.1 Gaiella sp. | reverse complement strand
TCGAGCACAACCTCGACGTGATCAAGCAGGCCGACTGGGTCGTCGACCTCGGGCCCGAGGGCGGGGAGGAGGGCGGCGAGCTGATCGCCGCCGGCTCACCCGAGGAGGTGGCGGCAGCCGAGGGGTCGTACACCGGCCAGTTCCTGCGGCGCGTGCTCGCCGAACCGGCCGCCGTGGCAGCGGCCTGAGACTGTTCGTCTGCTCGGCGCCGAGACGGAGGCGCACCTGGTGAGCTGCCGGAGCTAGGCTCACCCGGTGAGCCCGGAGCGCCGCTGGTGGAGCAATCTCGTGCGCGTGCTGCATGCGCCGCGCGACGTCTTCGCCGACCTGCGGGAGACCGAGCAGGACGACGTCGACGCACGGCAGGAGCCCGTGCTGCTGATCGTCCTGCTCGGCGGCATGGCTGCCGTGCTCGCCTCGCCCGTCGCGGGGCGGCTGCTCGACGACGGTGACTACGACGGGCTGCTCGTCGCGATCTGGGCCTTCATCAGCGGCGGCATCTACGGCTTCTCGGTCTACATGCTCGGCGGGCTCGCGCTCTGGCTCGGCGTCCGGGGGATGGGGGCGCTCGACGCCGACTGGCGGTCTGCGCGCCACGTGCTCGCCTTTGCCTTCGCGCCGGTCGCCGTCTCGTTTCTCGTCGTCCTGCCGCTGCGCCTGGCCGCCTTCGGCGGCGACGCGTTCCGCAGCGGCGGTGCGGACGATGGCGCCGGCGGAACGCTTGCCTGGGCCCTGCAGTCGGCGTTTGCCGTGTGGTCGCTCGTGCTGCTCGTGGTCGGCCTGCGGGTCGTCTACGGCTTCTCGTGGGGGCGGGCAGCAGGCACCTTCGGCCTCGTGACGCTGTTTCTGGCCGCCCTGGCTGCTCTCCCGGCTGCTCTCTAGACGGCCGTTCCCTCGTTCGAGGCGGTCGTTCCCCCTTTTGGGTGATGGGAGCGAATCCGCACGCGAGGATGGTCCGTGCACTGCGGACGGCGCTGCGCGCCACGAACGAGGTCAGGAACATGCGAACGAGCCAGCGGGCGGGGGAGGAGTGAGCGCGGCGGCGCTGCCGGCTCAACATCGGCAGAGGAGCCTCGCCGGCGCTCTCAGGCGCCGGAAGGGCTCCGTGCTCGCAGTCGCGCTCGTCGCCTCTGCCGCCGGCGCCTACCAGCTCCTCGCGCCGCGGGGAGCCCCGCCCACCGACCCCGGGATCGCCTCATGGTGGGCCCTCGGGCTGTTGTTCGTGGCGGCGGAGCTCTACGTCTCCAGCTCGTGGGATCGGCTCGAGGAGCTGGCGCTCGCACCCCACGACGCAGTGGTGGCGCTCAGTCTCTTCCTCATCGATCCGGCGGGACTGCTCGCCCTGCAAGTCGCGGCTGCAGCCGTCGCATTCATCGTCGTGGGAAGCCTCAGTCGGGCTCCGCTCAGCCGCTTCCTGGCACTGACGGCCGGGACGGGCGCATCTCTCATCGTCTTCAGCAGCCTCACTGGGGTGGGCGACCTGCAGGGGCCGCTCGGATGGGTCTCGGCGCTCGCAGCGGTCATTGCCGGGCTCGTCACGCGCTCGCTCGCGGAGATCGCCTACGCACGGCTTTCCGGAGAGCGTCCCGCGCGCAGGGATCTCGAGCGGGGAGTGGCGCTCGCCCTGGCCGGGGCAGTCGCGAGCGCGAGCATCGCCGTCGCGGCAGTCGAGCTCCTCCGCACCGACAGGGCGGCCGCCTCGCTGCTGCTGATCCCGTTTCTCTCCGTCGCGCTTGCACTGCGGGCGTATTCGAGGGAGCACCGGCGGCTCGTCCACCTGAGGCTCCTCTACGACTCGATGCAGACCGTGCATCGTGCGTCCGGTCGTGAGGCGGGGATGCACGAGCTCCTCGACGCGACCCGGCGTTTGCTCGGCACGGATCTCGCCTGGATCGTGCTCTTCGATCGTCGAGGCACGGATGCGTCGCTCGTCGCCTGGGTAGGCTCGGACGAGTCGTCACATCTCGGCCCGAGCCGGATGACCGGTAGCCAGGGGGCTGCCGTCGAGCTCGTCGCCGGCGCGACCGGACCGCTGCTCGTCCAGCGCCGCTCGGCCGAGGGCGTGCTCGCAGCCCTGCTCGTCGACCTCGGGCTCGACCAGGCGATCGCGACCCCCTTGCGCGGCGAGTCCGGCGTGCTCGGCGTGCTCGTGGTCGGTGACCGCGATCCCGCGGCCGAAGCCCTCGGGAGCGAAAGCATGAGCCTGCTCGAGACGTATGCGGAGCATGCTGCGATCCTGCTCGAGAACGATCGCCTGGAGCAGTCGGTCAGCGATCTGGAGGAGCTCAAGGAGCAGCTGCACGTCCAGGCGTATCACGACGCGCTGACCGGCTTGCCGAACCGGTCGCTCTTCGCGGAACAGGTCGCGAATGCACTGTCGGGAAGCCCCGACGCCTTTCCCGCCGTGCTCTTCCTCGACCTGGACGACTTCAAGCTGATCAACGACAGCCTGGGGCACCACGCCGGCGACGAGCTCCTGGTAGCCGTCGCCCACCGTGTACGTGGCGCTGTGAGGGCGGGGGACGTCCCTGCCCGACTCGGTGGCGACGAGTTCGCCGTGCTCGCCCAGGACGGGGGGGCGGGAGAGGCGGAGCGGATCGCCGAACGGCTCGTGAGGGCGCTGGAGGCGCCGTTCACGATCGACGGTCGTGAGATGTCGGTACACGCGAGCGTCGGCATCGCGCTCGGGAGGCCCGGCGCCACGACCGTCGACGAGCTGCTGCGCAACGCGGACGTGGCCATGTACAGCGCCAAGCACGGCGGCAAGCGCCGCTTCACGACCTACGCCCCGAAGATGCACACCCGCATCCGGCATCGCCAGGAGCTCGTCACCGCCCTCGAGCGCGCGGTCGAGCGCGACGAGATCGGCGTGCACTACCAGCCGATCGTCGACCTCGAGACCCGGGCCATGGTCGGCGTCGAGGCCCTGGCCCGCTGGGATCGTCCCCTGCACGGGCTCATCAGCCCGGGCGCCTTCATCCCGCTGGCGGACGAGATCGGCCTGATGGTCGGCATCGGGCGCTCCGTTCTGCGACAAGCCTGTCACCAGGCACGCTCGTGGCAGACGGCCTTCGCGGGACACGAGAGCCTGCGCGTGAACGTCAACCTCTCGCCCAGTGAGCTGAGCGACCCCGGCCTGGTCGCCGACATCGAGAGCATCCTCAAGGACTCCGGCCTCGCTCCCAGCCGGCTCGTGCTCGAGATCACCGAGAGCGGCGTCATGCGCAACCCGGACGACGCCCTCGCGACCATGTCGACGCTGCGGGAGCTCGGAGTGTCGCTCGCGCTCGACGACTTCGGCACGGGGCACTCGTCGCTCGCCCACCTGCGTGAGTTCCCGATCGACTCGCTGAAGATCGCCCGCGAGTTCGTCAGCGGGCTGCCGGAGGGCCACGTCGACAACGTGTTCGTGGACGCGATCGTCCGCCTCGCCACGTCGCTCGGCCTCGACGTCGTCGCCGAAGGGGTCGAGTCGGAGCGCCAGGCGGCGCTCGTGCGGCAGTTCGGCTGCGGCTTCGGGCAGGGCTACTACTTCGGCGCGCCGCTCGGCCTGCTCGGCGTCTCGAGCTACCTCGGCGCCCACCCCCTGCCGACGGGCTCGCTCCGCGTTGCCTAGCTAACCCGCTCGGTCGCGGCCACGGCTGCTTCGAAGGCCGCCAGCTCCTCGTCGGGCATCGAGTAGGTGTGCACCTCCTCGGGGAAGCGGCGCTCCCGCACGTCGGCGACGTACTGCGAAACCGCGGCGTCGATCACGTCTGCGAGCTCCGCGTAGCGCTTCACGAAGCGCGGCGAGCGGCCGTCGTAGAGGCCGAGCAGGTCGTGCCAGACGAGCACCTGGCCGTCGGTGCCGCCGCCTGCGCCGATCCCGATCGTCGGGATCGAGAGCCGCTGCGTGATCCGCGTCGCGACCGGTGCGGGTACGGCCTCGAGCACGAGCGAGAAGCACCCGGCGGCCTCGAGCGCCAACGCGTCCTCGTAGAGCCGGAACGCCTTCGCCGCGGTTCGCCCCTGCGCCTTGAAGCCGCCGAGGGCCGTCGCCGACTGCGGCGTCAGGCCGATGTGACCCATCACGGGCACCCCGGCCCCCACGATCGCGTACACGCGCGACAGCATCGTGCCCGCGCCCTCGAGCTTGACGGCATCCGCGCCCGCCTCCTTGACGAAGCGGATGGCGTTCGTGACCGCCTCCTCGTCCGAGACCTGGAACGAGCCAAACGGCATGTCGGCGACGACGAGGGGCCGGTGCGCGCCGCGCGTCGTCGCGCGCGTCAGCACGAGCATCTCCTCCATCGTCGCGGGCACGGTGGAGTCGTGGCCGAGCACGGTCATCGCCGCCGAGTCACCGACGAGGATCACGTCGGCGCCGGCGTTGTCGGCGAGCCTGCCCGACGGCGCGTCGTAGGCGGTGACCATCGCGATCGCCTGCCCGCGTGCCTTCATCTCTGCAAGCTCGGTGATGGGCAGTTTCCCAGGCGCCGGGGCGCCGTGACCTGGGGTGCGGGGGCGGGTGCTCACAGAGCGTCTCCTTCCAGGGGGACGTTGTCGATCAGGCGGACTGAGCCGACGCGGATCGCGCCGGCGAGGACGGGCGGGTCGAACGGGGCCACCTCGAGGTAGTCGACGTCGAGGCCGTCGAGGAGCTCGCGCGCGCGCTTTGGATCCCTGGTTGCGAGCGCGCGGGGCAAGGCAAGGGCGCGCTGCCGCTCGTCCGGGGTGAGGCGAGCGTTGCGGGAGGAGAGCGCCAGCCCGTCCGCGTCGCGCACGGTGGGGAGCGCACGCAGGTCGACTTCGAGCGCGAGGTCGTCGACCATCCTCCGCAGCACCGCCACCTGCTGGGCGTCCTTCTGCCCGAAATAGGCGAGGTCGGGACGGACGATCGTGAACAGCTTCAGGCAGACGGTCGCGACGCCGCGGAAGTGGCCCGGCCGGTGTCGTCCCTCGAGGACGGCGCCGAGCTCCTGCACGTCGACCCAGGTCTGGAAGCCCGGTGGGTACATCTCGGCCGCGGACGGGGCGAACACGAGGTCGACGCCGGCATCGGCCGCGACCGCGAGGTCGCGCTCCTCGTCACGCGGATACCCGTTCAGGTCGGCGGGGTCGCCGAACTGGGTCGGGTTGACGAAGAGGCTCATCACGACGGTGTCGCACTCGGCGCGCGCGCGCCGCAGGAGCGAGAGGTGGCCCCCGTGCAGCGCCCCCATGGTCGGTACGAGCCCGACCGTGCCTCCTCGCGCCGGTACGAGTGCGGCCCGGATCTCGTCGATCGTGCGACAGACCCTCACGCGACCGCCACCGTCGCATCCGCGAGCACCCGGTAGAGCGGCTCCAGCTCGGGCCGCTCCCGGCGGATCGCCTGCAGATGCCGGTCGACGGTCTCCCAGTCGCCGCGCTGGATCGGGCCGGTCAGCTCGAAGCCGTTCTCGATCGTACGCAGCATCAGCGGATCGAGCGCCTCCGGCGGAGCGCCTGCGGACTCGAGCAACGCACCCGCCGCGTGTCGCAGCGTCACGAGGTAGTTGGACGCGATCGCGGCGCCGGCGTGGTAGGCCGCCCGCCGCTCGTCGGCGAGCGCGAACGGACGCAACCCGAGCGTCTCGGCCAGCCCTGTAGCCACTGCGGCAGCCTCGTCCGTCTCCGCCGTGACGGCGCCCCAGGCTCCGTCGAGCTGTTCCGGCCCGCGCCGGAGTGTGAACGTCTGCAGCGGGTGGAGCCCGAAGCGGCGCCCGTGCGGCGCAAGCGCGGCGAGCGGGGTGGCGCCGCTGACATGGGCCACCCACGGGCCGCGCTCGACCGACGCGGCGACCTCCGCGATGGCCCGATCGGGCACGCACAGCAGCACGAGGTCGGGCGACGGGGCGTCGAGCCGCACGCCGCGCTCGGCGAGACGCTCGCTCACCGCTCTGCCGACGCGCCCGCGCGCGCCGATTACCGTCACCT
>DAIOGR010000139.1:0-5946 GCA_036745155.1 Gaiella sp. | reverse complement strand
GTCTCCGCGAGGCCGCGCTCCACGAGCAGGGTGTCGAGCCGCTTCTTCACCCGGGCAGCGTAGTGGCACCCCGGTGGTATGAAGTGACGATGGAGCTGAAAGGGGACCTGGTGGTGCTGCGGCCCCTCGCCGCCGCCGACGTGCCGCGGCTCTCTGAGCTCTCCCGCCAACCCGGGTTCTCGCGGTGGTGGCCCGGACTGGAAGAGGCCGAGCTGCTGGCGCTCGCCGCAGGGCGCGGAGACGCCGTCGCCTTCGCGGTCGTGCACGACGGCGAGGTGATCGGGCTCGCGCAGTTCTACGAAGAGGACGACGAGGAGTACCGTCACGCGGGCATCGACCTCGGTCTCGGCGACGCCTGGCAGGGGCAAGGCCTGGGTACCGACGCCGTCCGCACGCTGGCGCGGCACCTCGTCCACGAGCGCGGGCACCACAGGCTCGTGATCGACCCCGCCGCCGACAACGCCCGCGCGATTCGCTGCTACGAGAAGGTCGGCTTCAGGCGCGTGGGCACCCTGCGCGAGTACGAGCGGGGAACGGACGGAACGTGGCACGACGGGCTGCTGATGGATCTCCTCGCCCACGAGCTGACGTGACGGAGTCGACGCGGGCCGAGGTGGAGCAGCGGGTCGAGGTCGGCCCCTGGGTGCTCGCCGTGCTGCGGCCGCGCGACGCGGAGTCGCTGCTCGACGAGGAGGCCTTCGCGGTGGACGAGTTCATCCCGTACTGGGCCGACCTCTGGCCGAGCGGGCTGGCGCTGGCACGTCATCTCGCGGCGCTCGACGTCGCCGGCCTCCGGGTGCTCGAGCTCGGGTGCGGCCTGGCCCTCCCGTCGCTTGCAGCAGCGTGCGGGGGCGCAGGCGTGACCGCTACGGACTGGGCCGGCGATGCCGTCGACCTGCTCCGCCGCAACGCCTCCCGCAACGGCCTCCGGCTGCGGGCGCTGACGCTGCGCTGGGACGCGGACGAAGCGCTTGCGGGCGAGGAGTTCGACCTCGTGCTGGCCGCCGACGTCCTCTACGAGGCCCGCAACGCGGCGCCGCTGCTGCGCCTGCTCGAGCGGACGGTCGGGCCGGCCGGCGAGGCGATCGTGGCGGACCCGGGACGCCGCCACGCCGCTGCCTTCTTCGAGGAGGCCTCTGCGGCGTGGGACGTCGAGGTGATCGGGGAGCCGTCGCTCCCGGGCGGCGCGCTCCACCGGCTGCGGCGACGCGAGTGAGCTCCTAGACGGTGCGGACGGCCAGCTCGTCGACGATGGCGAGCAGCACCGAAGTGTCGGCGTCGATTGCCGACAGGGCCGCACGGGCGCGCTCGGCAGCCTCACGGACGAGCCCGAGCGCCGCCTGCTCACCGAGACGCGCCGCGTATCCGTCGCCGTCGAGCACGTCGTCCGCGATCTGGAAGAGCAGGCCGAGCTCGTCGCCGAAGGAGCGCCACGGCGCCTGCTCCGGCTCGGGCACGTCTGCAGCCCAGAGCCCGAGCCCGACGGAGGCGGCGAAGAGCCGGCCGGTCTTGAGCCGGTGCAGCTCGGCGAGGTCCGCGTCCGCCCCGGTGATGTCGAGGTACTGGCCCCCGATCATCCCGAGGGTCGCCTGGGCGAGCTCCCGCGCCGGGCTCGCGGCCGGATACGAGAGCGCCAGCCGAAAGGCCTCTGCGAGCAGCGCATCGCCGGCGAGCAGCGCCACCCCCTCCCCATAGACGACGTGCAGCGTCGGACGGCCGCGCCTCTCGTCGTCGTCGTCCATCGCCGGCAGGTCGTCGTGGACGAGCGAGAAGCTGTGGACGAGCTCGAGCGCGGCGGCTGCGGGCAACGCCGCCTCCACCGTCCCGCCGGCCGCCTCTGCGGTGGCAAGGCAGATGGTCGGCCGCACGCGCTTCCCGCCGAGGGCGTAGCGGATCGGCTCCGCGAGGCCACCGAGCTCCGGTGTCAGCGCGAGCTCGGAGAGGTACGACTCGACGAGGGCCCGGAGAGCGTCAGGCGCCTGCATCGGCGCTCGCGCGCGCACGCTGGATCTCTGCCTCGATCTCCTTCGCGATCTCCGCGATCTCGGCGAGGTCGTCCACCGCCGCGTCCACGTCGCCGTCCGTCGCCAGGCGATCGAGGCCGTCGAGCTTGACGCGCAGGCGCTCGGACAGCTCCTGCGCGCGTGCGAGGCTCTCGTTCGCCCCGGCGCTCACGCTGCCACCTCCCGCTGGATACGGCCCAGGATCCCGTTCACGAGCCTGCCTGCCTCGTCCGTGGCATAGCGCTTCGCCAGCACCACCGCTTCGTTGATCGCCACCTCGGGCGGCACCGTCCCCTCCTCGAGCTCGTAGACACCGACGCGCAGCACGTTCCGCTCGAGCGTACCGAGCCGGTCGGCGCTCCATGCGTCGGAGGCGGCGGAGATCCTCTCGTCGAGCTGCGCCGCGCGAGCGGCGACCGCTTCGGCGAGCTCGAGCGCGAAGTCGTCGGGCGTGCCGTCGTAGAGCGACGCGAGCGGCTGGCCGGTGATGTCCCACTGATACAGCAGGAACAGCGCCGTGCGGCGCGACTGGCGGCGCCCGACCTTGGCGACCGTCACTCGAGCTCCTCGAACACGACGGCGACCGACGTCTCGAGGCCGGCGCTCGCCTGCAGAGCGTCCGCGATCGCCCGCTGCACCCGCTCGCCCACCTCCGGCAGCACGCCGTCGAGCGGGCCGACGACCGCGAGCTCCACGCTGGCGCTTGCTCCCTCGACGCCGATGTCCAGTCCGCGCCTCGGCCTGCGGACGCGCACGCCCGGGACGGACTCGGCCGCCCGCACGACGAGCGACCCGAGGGCGGCGCTCGTCAGCTCGATCCGGCCCAGCTCCCCCGCGACGATGACATCGTCGCGACTCATGCGACCGACAGGGACGGGAGACGTTCTTCCATCTCCTCAAGGTAGCTGGTCGAGTAGTCGCCCCCCTGGAACTCCGGCGAGCGCAGGATGTCGAGCGCGAGCTCCCTGGTCGTCGGGATCCCCTCCACCTCGAGCTCCTCCAGCGCCCGGACGGCGCGGCTGATCGCCGCGGCCCTGTCGTCGTCCCGGACGATCACCTTGGCGATCATCGAGTCGTAGTAGGGCGGGATCGAAGCGCCCTCGACGACGGCGGTGTCGACCCGGACACCGGGGCCGAGCGGCGGCCGGAACCGCGTCACGAGCCCCGGCGAGGGGACGAAGCCGCGCGAGGGGTCCTCGGCGTTGATGCGGATCTCGATCGCATGGCCGCTCCGCGGCGCCCTCCCGGTCAGCGCCAGCCGCTCCCCGGCCGCGATCCTGACCTGCTCTCGCACGATGTCGATCCCGGTCGTCAACTCGGTGACCGGATGCTCGACCTGGAGGCGGCAGTTCACCTCGATGAAGTAGGGGTTTCCGTCCGCGCCGAGCAGGAACTCGAACGTGCCCGCGTTCACGTATCCGAGCCGCACGCAGGCACGCTCGACGGCGTCCTCCATCGCCTCGCGCGTCTCGGGCGTGAGCGCGGCCGACGGCGACTCCTCCACGAGCTTCTGGTGGCGGCGCTGGATCGAGCACTCGCGCTCGCCGAGCGTGAGCACGCCTCCGAAGCTGTCGCACAGCACCTGGATCTCGACGTGCCGTGCGGGCACGAGCGCCCGCTCGAGGTAGAGCGAGCCGTCGCCGAACGCCGCCTCCGCCTCGGCGCTCGCGGCCGCATAGGCTCCCTCCAGCTGGTCCGGCGTACCGACCACGCGCATGCCCTTGCCGCCCCCGCCCGCCGTCGCCTTGAGCAGCACGGGGAATCCGAGCTCGCGGGCGGCGTCGCGCACCTCGGCGAGCGTGGCGACGCCGTCGGTGCCCGGTACGAGCGGCACGCCGGCCGCCTTCATCTCCACCTTGGCCCGGGCCTTGTCGCCGGTCTTCTCCATCACCTCGGCGGGAGGCCCGATGAACACGAGCCGGCTCTGCTCGCAGGCACGGACGAAGGCGGGGTTCTCTGAGAGGAAGCCGAAGCCCGGGTGCACCGCCTCGCACCCCGTCGTCTCGGCCGCGGCCACCACGTTCGGGATCGACAGGTAGCTCTCCGACGCCGGGGGAGGCCCGATGCAGACGGCTCGATCCGCCATGCGTACGTGCAGGGCGTCGCTGTCGGCCGTCGAGTAGACGGCGACGGCCTCGATGCCGAGCTCGTGCAGGGCGCGGATCACGCGCACCGCCACCTCGCCCCGGTTCGCGACGAGGACGCGGGAGAAGAGGGCCACGGGTCAGACCGCCGGCGGCGCCGCGACCGGCTCGAGCTCGAACAGCAGCTGCCCGAACTCGACAGGCTGGGCGTTCTCCGCGTGGATCGCTTTCACGCGGCCGTCCGTCTCGGCCTTCAGCTCGTTGAAGAGCTTCATCGCCTCCAGCACGCACAGCGTCTGGCCCACAGTGACGACGTCGCCGACCTCGACGAACGTGGGCGCCCCGGGCTGCGGCGCACGGTAGAAGACGCCGACCATCGGCGACTCGACGCGGATGGCCCCGTTCGCGGGCGCCGAGGCTAGCTCGGGCTCACCGCCCTCGGGGGCGGCGGCAAGCGGTGCGGCGGCCACCATCTGCGTCTCGTCCGCGCGGCGCACCGACACGCGCATGCCCTCGTCCTCGATCTCGATCTCGCCCACGCCCGACTCCTGCACGATCTTGACGAGCTCGCGGATCCGCTCGGCCCGGGTGGCGTTCACGTCGCCCAGGAGCAGCGACGCCTCGCGGGAGTGGCGCTGGCGGATCGTCTCGAGCAGCGTCTTCGCCTCGCCCCCGAACATGGCGAGCAGGACGAGATCCTCCTCGCTGGCGGCGAGGCCCTCGGCGGCCTCGCGCACGTCCTCGGCACTCGGAGGATCCTCGTCGAGCGCGGGGGCGTCGGCGCCGAGCAGCGCCACGGCCCGTCCGACGGCGTCCGCGATCGGAGCGGGCGTGTCGCCGTAGGCGCCCTCGACGAGCTGGCGGAACTCGTCGAGGACGGTGCCGTACCGACGGGCTGAGAGGACGTTGAGCAGCGCCTGCGAGGCGAGGATCTGGCCGATCGGCGCCGCCAGCGGAGGCCAGCCGGCCTCGGCGCGAACGCGCCCGACTTCGGCCAGGGTGTCGAGCAGGCGGTCGCCGGCGGCATGCGCGCGCAGATGGATGTCGAGCGCTGCGACGAGCCCGGCCGGGAGGTCGTACTCGACGGCGCGCACGGCGATCCGGGCGGCGACCGGGGCGACGGGCTCGTCGCCGATGTGCTCGTCGATCACGTCGGCCGCCTCCCACATGGGTGCCGTGTCGGCGCCGGTGGGGCGGTCGAGGCCGTGCAGCGCTTCGACGAGGGACTCGCCGCTGACGCGGTGCAGGGCCAGTGCGAGCGGGTAGACGGCGGTTGCGACGAGGTCGGCCTCGACCCGGGTGGCGACGAGTGCGTTCGCGAGTCCGGTGCCCGCGGCTCCCTGGACGTAGAGGCCGACCGGGAGCCCGGTCGTCTCCTTCAGGCGCACGATCAGCTCCTGGGTGAGGTGCGGCAGCAGCGCGCCGGTCGGGTCGTTGACGACCACCCGCGTGGCGCCGAGCTCGGGGATCTTCTTCGCCTGCTCGACGAGCGCCTCCACCTCTCCGCTGCGCCCGGGGCTGTACACGAGCCCGGCGTGGAAGACCTTGCCGGCGCCGACGATCGCCTCTCCGGCCTCACGGAGGTTGGAGACGTCGTTGAGCGGATCGTGCAGCCGGAAGACGTCGATGCCGTTGTCGGCGGCGCAGGCGACGAAGCGCCGCACGATGTCCGCGGAGACGGGCCGGGAGCCGACGAGGAAGCGGCCGCGGAGCGCGATCCCGAGCGGGGTCGTGGTGCGCGCGTCGAGCGCGCGGATCCGCTCCCACGGGCTCTCGACGCCGCGGCGCACCGCCGCGTCGAAGACGCCCCCGCCCGAGACCTCGAGGCACGCGAAGCCGGCCCGATCGAGGATCTCGGC
>DAIOGR010000138.1:2628-5983 GCA_036745155.1 Gaiella sp. | reverse complement strand
CACGGGCTCGGTGCACACCATGTTCATGCGCTTCCCGATCGACGTGGTCTTCCTCGACGCCGAGCTGCGCGTGCTCGCCGTGCGGGAGGCCGTGCCCGCCTGGCGGGCCGTCAAGGAGCGGGGAGCCAAGGCGACGCTCGAGCTCGGCGCCGGAGAGGCCGCTCGAGCAGGGATCTCACCCGGCCAGGTGCTGGAACGCGTCCCGCAGGTGTGAGGCGCGCCCGGCCCTACCCGGCGCGGACGACGAGCGTCGCGCTCATCCCGCGGGCCCGGTGGCCTGCGAGCGTGCACCAGAGCCGGTAGCGGCCCGCGCGCAGGGCGCGCTCGAGCTCGCCCGTCCTGCCCGGGTGCACGATCCCGATCCGGTAGGTCCTGGCGCCCGGCGCGACCCGCCGCAGCGCCAGGTCGTGGTCGTCCTCGCCGTAGTTGACGAGCTCGACGACCGCGGGGCCGCTACGGATCGACAACCGGGAGAGGGCCAGCGAGAACTCGTCCGCGGAGACCTGCAGCCGGGCCGGCGAGGGAGCCGCAGCGGTCGCGAGCGGTGTCAGCGCGAGGCCCGCGGCAGCGAGCGCGAGCGACGCCCTCACTTCAGGATTGCGGGCCGCTTGAACTTCCGCGCGCCGGGGATGATCGCCTCGGCGTCGGCGCCCAGCCAGTCCTCCAGGATCGCCGAGTAGAGGCCGCGGTAGTCGGCGGTCGCACGCAGGTTGCCGTCGTCGTCGAGCTGCTTGAGGCCCGGGAACTCGCCGATCAGCTGGCCCTTCGCGCGCGAGCCGATCAGGAAGCCCGTGCCGGCGGCGCCGTGGTCGGTGCCGTTCGAGCCGTTCTCCTTCGCCCGGCGGCCGAACTCCGACCACACGTGCACGAGCACGCGATCGGCGAGGCCGCGCGCCTCGAGGTCGCGCTGGAACGCGAGCAGCGAGTCCGCCGTCAGCTTGAGCCCCTCGGCGAGGTCATTCGCCTGGTCGTCGTGCGTGTCGTAGCCGCCCGGGGCCGACATGGCGACGACCCGCAGCGGCATCCCCGCCGCGAGCATCGCCGCCAGCCCCGCCAGGCGGTTGGGGAAGCGGTCGTCCGACTCCGGGTAGGCGACCGGGCTCGAGAAGCCCTTCTTGTCGTCCTTGCCGCGAAACGGGGTCAGCTGGCGGTACAGCTGCGACGACTGGCGCGTCGCGTCCGTGGCCTGACGGAGCCCCGGGTCGCCGTGGGTGGGCAGCGCTCCGAGCCGGCCGATCGTGGCGATCATCCGCTCGTGCACGTCGCCCCAGACGCCGCGCGCCCAGAAGTCGTACCGGTCGGGCGCGTCGATCGCGGCGACCGGCATCTTCGCGGTGGCGAGCGACGGCTGCAGGCTCCAGTCGAGCGACAGGCCCTGCAGCGGGTTGTCGGAGCTGCCGACGCGATCCAGGTAGCGCCCCAGCCAGCCGGTCGCCAGCCGCTCGTCGGCGGCGCCCACCTCCCAGAAGTGACGGGACGTGAAATGCGACTGGTTCGGGTGGTCGTATCCGATGCCCGGCATCACGCTGACCTTCCCCTCGCTGTGCAGCTGGGCGAGCGGCTGCAGCGACGGGTGCCAGTACAGCCGCGAGTCCTCTGCGAAGGGTGTGCCCGAGGACGCGGGCAGCGCGAGGCGCGGCCGGAGCGCCAGGTAGTCCGGATCCTCCCCCGGGAAGAGCAGCGAGAGCGAGTCGGCGCCGCCGTCCAGGAAGACCGAGAGGAGCACCTTCTGGCTGCCGTTCGCCGCTGCCGCCGCCGCAATGCCCTCGTCGAAGACCTGTGGCCGCAGGGCGGAGCCACCGTAGACGGCGAGCGCCAGCCCCACGCTCTGCGCGACGAAGCTGCGCCGGCTGAGGCCGGTTCCGGCCGGAGTGGGCATACCCGCCTCGATCGACGGCAGCCCGCGGCCCGCCTCTGCGATCCCACGACGGACGAGCTCCGCCCTCGAGTGCTCGTTGCAGCAGCCCATTGCTTCCCCTCGCTAGCAGGTCTGGAGGTCGGGGGACACGGCGAGCAGCTGGCGCACGGCATTCGCGACGAGCGGCGGGTACGCCTCGGCTTTCCAGCCGGTGGCGCCGGCGAGCGAGCCGCGTGCGAAGGAGAGCAGCTCCTTGTGGGTCTCCGGGCGGATCGTCGGGTTGCCGAGCAGCGCCAGCGCGCCCTTCACGATCGCCTCCGGGTCGTTCGGCACCTTCACGCTCTTGCGCTTCTTCTCGCCCAGGATGAACTTCTCGAGCGCCGTGTTGGCGATTCCCCAGCGACCCTGGAACGAGTTCGTGTCGAGCCAGCGCTCGTCGTCCCAGCCGGCCACGTTGGGCGGGTAGAAGAGCCGCTGCCCGGCGTTCTCCGAGAGCCACACCCACGAGCTCGTGTCGACGCCGCGGCCGAGGCCGCGCAGCAGCCCTGCGGTGTAGACGACAGGAGGCTTCACCATGCGTGGGCCCGTGTACAGCGCGGGGTGTCGGAGGATGGCCTCCAGCACCGGCCGCACCTCGAACGAGTCGCGGTAGAGCGCCTCCAGGCCGGCCCGCGTGCTCGCGCTCGGCGGCTCGGGCACGAAGTAGCTCCACAGCTTCTCGACGAAGAAGGGGGCGTGCTTCGGATGCTGCAGCGTGAGGGCCACGGAGTCGCGCCACGAGAACGCGCCCTTCTTCCCGAAGATCACCTTCGTGCCGGTGTCGTGCCGCTTCGGGTCGAAGCGGAAGTCGGTCGCCCCCTTGCCGCGCCTCCACCGGTACGTCCAGCCGGTCAGCGCACGCGCCTGCTCGCGCACGTCTCGCTCGGTGTAGCCGTTCCCCTCGCCGAGCGTGAACAGCTCCATCAGCTCGCGGCCGTAGTTCTCGTTCGGCGCGTCCTTCGTGTTCTCCGTCCCTGAGAGCCACAGCAGCATGGCGGGATTGGCCGTGATCGCGATCAGCAGCTTGCGGAAGCTCCCGAGGGAATACCGCCGCAGCAGCCGGTTCTGGGCCATCATCAGCTGCTGGGAGCCGACACCGGAATTGGACGTCGCGAACCAGTCGTGCCAGTTGAGCGTCATCCGCTCGACGAGCGGGCGGCTCGTGCGCACCATCCGGTCGAGCCACCACAGGTGGTCGTGGCCCCACGCGTCACCGGGGGCGAGCCTGCGGCCCTTGTCGTCGCGGGGCGTCGGCCCCACCCATTTCTCGCCCGCGGGGCGGGTGAGCGAGAGCACGGCCGCATCGAGCCCGAGCTTGGCGAGCTGGGCGGCCTCGCCGCGGCGCGGCCCGAAGCCGGCACGCCAGAGCAGGCGCTCCGCCTGGGGGACGCCGAAGGGGCCTCGATACCGGGGGAGCTCCGCCATCAGGTTCTTATCGCCCCGGCCGCACGGTTGCTT
>DAIOGR010000138.1:0-2528 GCA_036745155.1 Gaiella sp. | reverse complement strand
CATCTTGCCCGCGTCGGGCAGGATGCGCTTGGCGTCCACGTCGAACCATTGCTCCACGAGCGACGCGTAGACGGCGCGGAAATCGACCGTCGCCTTCAGGTTGCCGTCGCGGTCGAGGCCCTTCGTCAGGCCGGGGAACTCGCCCACCATGCGGTCGCGCACCTTCGTCCCCATCAGGAACGCGAGGCCTGCCGCGCCGTGGTCGGTGCCGTTCGAGTCGTTCTGCTGGGCCCGCCGGCCGAACTCGCTCCAGACGAGGGTCAGCACACGGCCACCGAGGCCGCGCCGCTCGATGTCCGACTGGAAGGCGACGAGCGACTCGGCCACCTCGCGGGCGCCGTCCTGCAGCGGCCCCACCTGATCGGCGTGGGTGTCGTACGAGCCCGGGGCCGTGAGAGCGACCGTGCGGATCGGGAAGTTCGCGTCGAGCAGCGCAGCCAGGCCCGAGAGACGCCGGGCGAAATCCGTCTCCGGGTACTTCGCCTTCGGGTTCACGTGCACCTGGCCGTCCTTGCCGACGAAGTGGCTGAGCTGGCGGCGCAGAGAATCGGCCTGCTTGACCGTCTTGCTCGCCTGCGCCAGCACCGGGTCGGGATCGCCCGCGAGGCCCCCCAGCGTGCCGAACGAGTCCTCCAGTAGCTCGCCCACCACGTCCCACACGTTGTGCGACCCGAAGCGGTAGTCGGTTGGGCTCGAGAGCGTGGCGACAGGGACCCTGGCGGTGGCCAGGGACGGCATCAGCGCCCCGTCGAGCGAGAGCCCCTGCATCGCGTTCTCGTCGTCGCCGATCACGTCGAGCAGGCGCCCCAGCCAGCCCGTGCCCGCCTGCGGGTCGAGCGCGCCCACCTCCCAGAAATGGCGGGAGGTGAAGTGCGACTGGTCCGGGTGGGAGTAGCCGATCGACGGGAACACGGTGAGGCGGCCGCGGGCGTGCAACTTGGCGAGCGGCGCCAGGGACGGGTGCCAGTGAAGCCTGCGGTCGGTCTGGAGGGCAGGCCCGTCGCCCGGTTTCAGCGCCAGGCTCGAGCGCAGCTTGTGGTAGCGGGGGTCGCCGATCGGGTAGAGCAGCGAGAGCGCGTCCCAGCCGCCCGGCGCGAAGATCGAGACGAGCACGTTCTTGCCCGATCCGGTCGCGGCCGCGCGGGCGATGCCCTCGTCGAAGACGTGCGGCCCGAGGGCGCCGGCGCCGTAGACGGTCAGCGCCATCCCGAGCGTGCGGGAGAGGAACTGCTTCCGGTCGAGGCCGGTGCCCGCGGGCGCCGGCATGCCGGGCTCGATCGCGGGCAGGCCGTTCCCTGCCTCGGCGAAGCCACGCCGCAGCAGCGTGGCCCGGGAGAACTCGTCGCAGTGGTGGCACTGAGGCTTCATGCGGTCTGCATCTCCGGGGATACGGCCACGAGGTGGCGGAGGGCGTTGAGGGTCATCGGCGGGAAGCTCTTCTGCCTGTTGTCGTCGGCGACGGCGGCGCCCATCGCCTTCTCGGCGAACGCGACGAGGCTCTTCCGCGTCGTGTCGCTGATCGGCGGGCTGCCCCAGAACGCGAGCGCCCGGTCGACGAGCCCCTCGGGGTCGCTCGGCACGGTGCCCCGCTTCGTGTGGTCGGGGCTCAGCGTGTGCTTCTTGAGCACGCGGCCCGCCAGCTCCCAGCGGGCGCGGAACGTGGAGGTGTCGAGCCAGCGATCGTCGTTCCAGCCGGAGACGTTGGGCGGGTAGAAGAGGAGCTGCCCGGCGAGCGCACTCAGCCAGATGTAGTCCTCTGTGACGATGCGGTCGCCGAGCGCGCGCAGCATGCCGGCCAGGTACACGGTCGGTGGCTTCACCTTGCGCGGCCCCTCGTAGAAGCGCGGGTGCTTGAGGATGGCGGCGAGGACGGGGCGGACGGCGTGCCCCGAGCCGACGTAGAGCTGCTCGAGCGCCGCCTGCGTCTCGTCGTCGGCCGGCTCCGGGATGAAGTAGCTCCACAGCTTGCGCGTGAAGAACGTCGCGTGGGCCGGCTGCGAGATGGCGAGCTGCACGGCCTGCTTCCACGTGAAGGGCCCGGCCTTGCCGAACACGACCTTCATCGCGTCGTCGTGGCGGTTCTTGTCGTAGCGGAACTTCACCCAGCCGTAGCCGTCGCGGTAAGACGCCGTCCAGCCGGTGAGCGCCCGGGCTTGCTCGCGCACGTCGCGCTCCGAGTAGCCCGAGCCGGCTCCGAGCGTGAACAGCTCCATCAGCTCGCGCGCGTAGTTCTCGTTCGGCGCGCCCTTCTCGCTGTTCAGCCCGTTCAGGTAGAGCAGCATCGCCGGGTTGACGGTGACGCGCATGACGAGACCGGGGAACGACCCCATCCCGTAGCCGCGGAGCAGGTTGTTCTGCCGGATCATCAGGCGCTGGCTGCCGACCGTCTCGTTCGAGGTCGCGAACCAGTCGTGCCACACGAGCGTCATGCGCTCCTGCAGCGGCCTCGTCGTCCGCACCATCTGGTCGAGCCACCAGAGATGGTCGTGGCCGAACTTGTCGAGCGGGAACAGGCGGCGGCCGTTCAC
>DAIOGR010000137.1:0-5986 GCA_036745155.1 Gaiella sp. | reverse complement strand
ACGTGCGCGCTCAGATGTCCGCGGCGGCGCTCGAGCTCGCGCGCCGCGAGCACGATCTCGAGCACGTTGCCGAGCTGTACGTCTCCGCCTTCGAGCAGGCAGCGGGTGGCGGGGCCGTCGACGATGCCGTGCTGCGCGACGTGAGCGAGGCTGCGGCCGCCGTCGGCATCGAGCCGGGCTCCGCGGAGGCTCGGGAGATCGCCGGCCGCCTCGCGGAGGTCGAGCTCGGTGATTGACCGGTTCCGCGCCGTTCCGGCGTGGGGTTGGCTCGCCGCCATCGTCTTCGTCTCGTTTGCCGTCCGTGCCTGGCTCGCGCGGGGCATGCTCGGCCCGTTCATCATGGTCGACGAGCTCATCTACTCCGAGCTCGCCAAGAGCTTCGCGGACCACCTCTCCTTCGCCGTGCGGGAGATCCCGACGCGCGGCTACGGCGTCGTCTACCCGGCGCTGATCGCGCCCGCCTACCTGCTCTTCGAGCGGGTCCCGGATGCGTACGCCGCCTTGAAGACGATCAACAGCCTCGTCATGTCGCTCGCCGCGGTCCCCGCCTACCTGCTCGCGCGCCGGGTCGTCGGGCAGCCGCTCGCGCTCCTGGCCGCGGTGCTCTCCGTGGCGATCCCGTCGATGGTGTACACGGCCACCGTGATGACCGAGAACGCGTTCTACCCGGTCTTCCTGCTCGCGGCACTCTTGCTCGTGCGCATGATCGAGCAGCCGACCGGGCGCGCACAGCTCGCCTTCCTGGCCGTCGTCGCGCTCGCGCTCCTGACGCGTGCCCAGGCGGCCGCGATCGTCCCGGCGGCTCTCACGGCCCCCCTGTTGCTCGGGCTGTTCGCGCGGACGGGAGTGCGCGCAGCCCTTCGGCCCTACCGGCTGCTGTACGCGGTCGTGGCCGGCGTCGGCCTTCTCGTCGTGGCCGCGCAACTCGCGCGCGGGCGCTCGCTCAACTCGTTGCTCGGCGCCTACGCTGTCGTCGGCGAGGGCTCCTACGACGCGGGCAAGGCGCTCCGGTATCTCGTCTACCACCTCGCCGAGCTCGATCTGTACCTCGGCGTCATCCCGGTCGCGGTCGCGATCGTCCTCGTCGGCCGCTCGCGCTCGCTCGACCGGGCGCTGCAGGCCTTCCTCGCCGTCACGCTGTCGCTCACCGGCTGGTTCGCGGTCGTCGTCGCGACGTTCGCGTCGCGCTTTGCCGACCGCATCCAGGAGCGCAACCTCTTCGTCGTCGTGCCGTTGTTCGTCGTGCTCCTACTCGCCTGGGTCGAGCGCGGCGCGCCGCGGCCGCGCTATCTCGCGCCCGTTGCCGGCGCCGGGGCGGCGCTGCTCGTCCTCGCGATCCCCTTCGACACCTTCATCACCACGTCCTCGGTGTCCGACACCTTGATGCTGCTGCCCTGGTGGGCCGTCCTCGGGAAGGTCGGCATCGAGTGGGTGCCGTCGCTCGCCTTCCTCCTCGGCGTGCTCTTCGCGGCGGCAATGCTGGTCGTGCCGCGACGCTATGCGATCGCCTTGCCGCTCGTCGTCCTCTGCTACTGGCTCGTCGCGTTCAAGCCCATCTGGTTCGGCCCCTACCCCTATGGGGTCAGGCAGGCGGGAGCCGGCGCTCTCTTCCAGGGGATCCGAGGTGCCCCGCGCGACTGGATCGACGCGGCGGTGCCGAGCGGTGCCGATGTCGCCGTGCTGTACACCGGTCGCGCCGATCGGTTCACCGTGAACGAGAATGAGTTCTTCAACCGCTCGGTGGGGCGGGTCTACCTCACCGCGGGACCGACGCCGGGCGGTGTCGGTGAGATACCCGTCTCGGTCGGCAGGCGCGACGGCGTGGTGCGCCTCGCCGACGGCTCGCCCCTCGTCCCCGGCTACCTCCTCGCGGACGGGTCGGTCGAGCCCGAGGGGAAGGCGGTCGCGCGCGACCTCGGCCTCGGCATGA
The DNA here is from genome assembly GCA_036745155.1 of Gaiella sp. Lineage (GTDB taxonomy): Bacteria > Actinomycetota > Thermoleophilia > Gaiellales > Gaiellaceae > Gaiella. The sequence continues at coordinate 4,056 of DAIOGR010000137.1, read as the reverse complement.
CCGTGTGGCAGGTCGAAGGCCCGCTCGTTCTCGCCTCCACAAAGGTGACCGGCATCGACGACGATCGCTGGTCGGGCCCCGTCGTGACGTGGGCCCGCCGGCGGTGCCGTGGCGGAACGCTCACCGTCTCGCTCTCCGGCGACGCGACCCTGTTCCCCGAGCCGCAGACGGTCACGGCCGCGACGGGCGAGTCCGTGCGCGTGCCGCCGAATCGGGTGGTTCGGCTCACCGTCCCCGTCAGCCCGCGTGACGGCGTCTGCGTCGCCCGCTTCACGGTGGCGCCGACGGCGGTTCCGAGCGAGGTGCTCCCCGGCAGTACGGACAACCGCCGGCTCGGCACCCACTTCACGGCGTTCGCCTACGAGCGCCGGGCATCGTGAGGATCGCCTTCGACGTCAGTCCCCTGTCGCACCCCGCGACGGGTGTGGGCAACTACATCCGCGGTTCCCTGCAGGGGCTGCTCCAGGCCGCCGCCGGTGAGCACGAGATCGTGGGTTTTGCGCCAACGAGCCTGCGCGGACCGGGGCGCATCCGGGCTGCGCTCGCCGGCATTGACGTCGAGCTCCGGCTGTGGCCGCTCCCCGCTTCGCATCTGGCCAGGACCGTGTGGAGCATGGCCGGCCACCCGGCGGCCGAGCGCCTCGTGGGCTACCTGGACGTGCTCCACTTCACCGACTGGATGTACCCGCCGCAGCGCGCCGGCGTGCGCGCCACCACGATCCACGACCTCGTACCCGTTCGCTTCCCCGAGTGGACGACCAAGCGCACCCGGGCGATGCACGGGCGCAAGTACGCGAATACGGCCAGAACCTGTGACGTGATCTTCGTCAACTCCGCCTTCACCGGGCGCGAGGTGACCGAGCTGCTGGGTGTCGAACCGGAGAGGATCCGGGTGGCGCCGCCGGGCGTGAAGCCCGTCTTCACGCCGGATGGCGCGGTCGCCGACCTCGGCGCTCCCTACCTGCTCACGGTCGCCACCCTGGAGCCGCGCAAGAACCTCCAGGCGCTCGCAAGGGCACATCGCGCCATCGGCGGTGACCTGTTGCTCGCAGTCGTCGGAGGCGAGGGCTGGGGACAGCAGCCGGTCCTCGACGATCCCCGCGTCCGCAGGCTCGGCTTCGTGTCCGACGCCGAGCTGGCCGCGCTGTACCGCGGCGCCGTCGCTGCCGTGTATCCGTCTCGCTTCGAGGGGTTCGGCATGCCGATCGTCGAGGCGATGGCCTGCGGCACGCCCGTCGTCGCGTCGGCGCACGCGTCGCTCGACGAAGCGAGCGGCGGCATCGCTTTCCGCGCCGACCCCGACGACCCCGCCGTGATCGCGGCCGCGATCGAGGAGGCGATCGCGCAGGGCGCGCAGCGCGTCACGGGTGGGCTCGCGCACGCTGCACGCTTCACCTGGCGTGCGACGGGCGAAGCCATGCTCAGGGGCTACGAGGAGGCGCGGTGAAGGTCGGCTTCGACGTCGCTCCGCTCGTGCAGACGGGTGCCGGGACGGCGCGCCACGTCCGCGGGCTGCTCGGCGCGCTGGCGGGCAGGCCGGGACTGGAGCTTCGCCGGCTCTCCTTCGGCGGCCGGGGCCGCGCCGCGACCGTTGCCCGCGACGCGGCCTGGTACCCGTTCGGCATCGCCCGCTCGGCGCGTGAGCTCGACGTCCTGCACTGCACCACGATGCGCGGCCCACTGCGCTCCCGCCCGCCCGTGGTCGTCACCGTGCACGACCTCGCCCTGCTGCGGTATCCGAAGACGTTCCCGGCCTGGCACCGGCGGACGGGTCAGCTGGCGCTGCGCGCGAGCGTTCGTGCCGCCGATGCCGTCGCGGTGGTCTCCGCGTTCACGCGGGACGAGCTCGCCGACCTGCTCGCCGTCCCGGTCGAGCGGGTGCGGATCGTACCGAACGGCGTCGACCCCGTCTTCACACCCGACGGCCCCGCTGCGGACGGCTCGTACGTGCTCGCCGTCGGGACCCTCGAGCCGCGCAAGAACCTCGGCCGCGCCGTCCAGGCGGCCGAGCTCGCGGGCGTCGAGCTGCGCGTCGTCGGCGCACCCGGGTGGGGTGGAGTCGAGGTTCCCGGCTGGGTCGGACGTCCGGGCGACGAGGAGCTCGCCGCGTTGTTCCGGGGTGCGCGCTGCCTCGTCTTCTCGTCCCTCTACGAGGGCTTCGGGCTCCCGGTGCTGGAGGCCATGGCCTGCGGCACGCCGGTCGTGACGAGTCGCGGCGGCGCCACGGAGGAGATCGCGGGCGGTGCCGCGGTGCTGGTCGACCCGCTCGAGCCCGTGTCGATCGCAGCCGGGATCGCCGAAGCGAGCCGTCGTCGCGACGAGCTCGTCGCACTCGGCCTCGAGCGGGCCGGAGCCTTCACCTGGGACCGGGCTGCGGACGCCGTCGAGGCGCTCTGGCGGGAGCTCGCGTGAGCCTGCCGCTCGTGATCGTCGATGCGGACGTTCTCGGCCGGCGGCGCACCGGAGACGAGACCTACGTGCTCAACCTGTTGCGCGAGCTCCCGCCGCTCGCTGCCGCTGCGCGGCTGCGAATCGCGGCGACGACCCGCCGGCCCGACCTCGTGCCACCCGGCGTCGAGGCGATCGAGCTCGCGACCTCGAGCCGCGAGCTCCGCATGTCGTGGACACTGCCGCGGCTACTGCGCCGGCTCGGCGCCTCGCTCGTGCACACGCAGTACGCGCTTCCGCTTCGCTGCCCCTGCCCTGCGGTCGTGACGATCCACGATCTCTCCTTCGAGCGACACCCGGAGCTGATGGGCCGCTGGGACCGGATCGTCTTCCGCCGGCTCGTTCCCCGGGCCGCTCGCGGGGCAGCGCGGGTGCTGACCGTCTCGGAGCGGTCGAAGCGCGACCTGGTCGAGCTCTACGGGCTTGCTCCTGCAGCGGTCGTCGTGACGCCGAACGGGGTCGACCCGGCCTTTCGCCCCGGTGACCCAGGCAGCCGCGACTACGTGCTCAGTGTCGGCGCCATCCAGGTACGCAAGAACCAGCAGGTTGCGCTCGCGGCCGCGCAGGCTGTGGGACTGCCGCTCGTCGTCGTGGGGCCTGCGAAGGATCCGACGCTCGCCGCCGAGCTCCGGGCGGGAGGAGCCACGCTTCGCGGTTACGTGGAGATCGAGGAGCTTGCCGCGCTCTACCGGGGAGCGGCCTGCCTGGTGCAGGCGTCGAGCTACGAGGGGTTCGGCCTGCCCGTGCTCGAGGCGATGGCGAGCGGCACACCGGTCGTGACGGTGCCGGACGAGGCCCTGCTGGAGGTGGCGGGAGACGCGGCGGTCGTCGTCGAGGAGACAGAAATCGCCGACGGGATCCGCCGGGCTCTCACCGAGCGGGACCGGCTGGTGGCGGCCGGCCTCCAGCGTGCCCGCGCCTTCACCTGGCGCGCCTCGGCCGAGTGTGCGGTCGCCGCCTACCGGGAGGCGCTCGCCCGATGAGCGTGTCGGCGATCGTGGTCTCGCACGGGCACGCCGCGGAGCTCGAGCGGTCGCTGCCCTGTCTCGCGCCGCAGGTGGACGAGCTCGTCGTGATCGCGAACGTGCGGGGATCGGTCGGCGCTCTTCCCGCCGGCGTGCGGGTGATCGAGAACTCGCGTCCGCTCCGGCTCGCGGCGAACGTCAACGTCGGCATCGCCGCGACTACGGGCGGGTTCGTGCTTTGCGCGAATCCCGACGCGATCGCTCAGCCCGGCGCCGTCGCAGCTCTCGTGTCGTGGATGGAGGGTCGGCCGCGCTGCGGCATCGCCGGGCCGCAGCTTCTCTGGCCCGACGGCACCTGGCAGCCGTCGCGACGCCGCTTCCCGACCGTGGCGGGGACGCTGGTCCGGAGGACGCCCCTGCGCCGCCTCTACCCGCCCTACGAGCGACAGCGCGACCACTACCTCCTCGACGAGCGTCCGGCCGAGCCGGTGCAGGCCGACTGGATGCTCGGTGCCTTTCTCCTGCAGCGGCGCTCCCTGCTGGAGGAGATCGGCGGCTGGGACGCGGGTTACCGGCACTACGTCGAGGACATCGACCTCTGCTACCGGGCGATGAGGGCCGGCTGGGAGCGCTGGTACGTGCC
>DAIOGR010000136.1:0-5988 GCA_036745155.1 Gaiella sp. | reverse complement strand
GGCAGCGCCCAGGCGGCGGGGCCGAGCAGCCGCAGCAGCACGGGCATCAGGACGAGCCTGATCAGCATCGCGTCGAGCAGCACGGCGACGCCGAGGATGACGCCCATCTCCTTGGGCGGCAGCGGCCCGGACAGCGCGAAGGTGAAGAACACGGCCACCATCACCGCCCCGGCGGCGAAGATCGTGCGGCCCGAGTGGGCGAGCCCGCCGACCATCGCCTCGTGCGCGTCGTGGCTCCGGTCCCAGTGCTCCTTGGCGGAGGAGAGGAGGAACACGGTGTAGTCCATCGAGATGGCGAAGATCATGGCGAAGAAGAACACCGGCGCCCACGCGTTGAGGAAGCCCTGCGACTCGAACCCGAGCAGTCCGCTGCCGTGCCCGTCCTGGAAGACGAGACGGGCGACGCCGAACGCGGCGCCGGTCGCGAGCAGGTTCGTGGCCACACCGGCGGCGGCGATCAGCGGCGCCTGCAGGGCGACGAGCAGGAGCAGGAACCCGAGCGCGAGCACGACCAGCAGCACCGGGATCGTCTTGGCAGCCAGCGCCTGCTCGAGGTCGTGGTTCTCGGCGGCGACACCGCCGACGAGAGCGCCAACCGGAAGGGCGTCGCGCAACCTCTCGATCGTCGCGCCCAGCCGCGGGTCGGAGGGATCCACGGCCGGCTGCGCCAGCACGAGGGATTGGCCGCCCGAGGTCGTGGCGGGAGCGACGCCTGCGATGCCGGGGTCGGCGTCGAGCACCCGCGCGACCTGGGCCGAGGCGGCGGCGGGTGAGACGATCTGCAGCGTGCCGGGCGCGCCGGGCCCGAATGCGGCCTGCACCTGCTCGTAGCCGACGCGCGACCCGTCCTTCTGAGGCACGACCTTGATCGAGGGCATGCCCGTGTCGAGGCCGAGGACCGGCAGGGAGAGCGCCACGAGAATGGTGACGGAGGCGGTCCCGAACAGCCAGGGACGGCGCCAGAGCAGCTCTGCCCAGCGGGCGAAGGCGGGGGAGCGGTGCTCGCCGGCGTGCACCCAGCGCAGGGAAAGGGCGTCCACCCGGTCGCCGAGCTTGGCGAGCAGCGCCGGCAGCAGCGTCAGAGCCGCTGCGAGCACGAACAGGACCGAAAGCATGATGCCGAGGCTCATCGACCGGAAGGCGGGGCTCGGGACGAGCATCACCGCCGAGAGCGAGATGAGCACGGTCACGCCCGAGAAGAGCACGGCCTTGCCCGCGGTGTCCATGGTCACCGCGACCGCCTCCCGGGTCGTCAGCTGCGAGCCGAAGTGGGCTCCGCGGAAGCGGGCCACGATGAAGAGCGCGTAGTCGATCCCGAGTGCGAGCGCGAACATGAGCGCGAAGTTCATCGACCAGATCGACACGTCGAATGCCTGCGCGGCGAGGAAGAGCGTGCCGGCCGAGGCCATCAGGCCGAGGATCGTCAGCAGGAGCGGCAGCCCGGCGGCGACGAGCGACCCGAAGGCGAGCACGAGGATGGCCATGGTGACGGGCCAGGAGAGCAGCTCCGACTTCATCATCGCGTTCTTGTTCGCCTCGTTGAAGTCGGACCACATGCCTGGTGCCCCGGTGAGGCTGACGCTGACACCGCTGCCGGAGAGGTCGGACAGCTTGCCCTTGAGGTCGTCGGCCGCCTGCACCATCACCGTGGGGCGGGCCGCCGCGCCGGCGCGCAGCACGATCGTGCGCCTGTCGGCGGACACCTGGGGGGCTGCCACGGACGCCACCCGCGTGTCTGACCGCAGGATCTTCGTCGCAGCGGCAACGGCAGGCTGGAGGTTGCCGTCGCCGTGCACGACGACCATCAGCGCGTAGCCGGACTGGCCGCCGAAGGCCTGATCGATCCTGCCGCGGGCCGCGACGGACTCGGAGCCGCTCGCCTCCCAGCCTGCGCCGGAGAGCGCATGCTCGGCACGCGGGGCCAGGAAGCCCAGGCCCACGGCGACCACGACCCAGGCGATCACGACGATCCGGACGTGCCCGGCCATCCAGTGGCCGAGGCGGCCGATCGGACCGAGCGCGCTCACGGGTTGGATCTCTTCGCGACGTGCAGGAGGCAGCGCATCACGCCGCCCCGGCCAACAGGTCGCCGAGCTCCGCGTGCTGCCGCTGCAGGCTGCCGCAGACGTGCTCGCAGAGATCGAGCACCGAGTCGTCGGCGATCGTGTATACGGTGCGAGTCCCCACCTTGCGCCGGGCGACGATGCCGGCGTCGTGCAGCGTGCCGAGGTGCTTGGAGACGTTCTGCTGGCTGGCGCCGATCGCCTCGGTGAGCTCCTGGACGCTGGCCTCGCTCTCGCGCAGGCGGTCGAGGAGCCGGATGCGCATCGGCTCTCCGATCACGCGGAACCGCTTTGCGATCAGCTCCACGAGCGGATCGGGAAGGGGATGGGGAAGGGTCATTCGCACCTCCGGTCGCAGGGACGACGGAGGCGACTATATCACAACTAGAAAGTAGTAGAGTTGTTCCGCCGGAGTGCATCCGTGAGCGTGTCGCAGTACCACAGCTCGCGATCCCCGACGAGGCCCTTGCTCTCGCAGTTGTCCCGCTCGAGCACCGGGAACCCGGTCAGCACGCCCTCCCGGCACAGACGCCACGAGCCACCCGCCGGCTGCCCGGCCGGTGTCGCGACCCGAACGCAGCTCGACACGAGGCCGGCCCGCTCGAACCATTGCTGTTGCTTCGCCACCCCGAGCATGATGGCGGCGAAGGCCCCTACGAGGACGATCTTGACGAGAACCATGGCGGGCCTTGGGCGAGGGACGAGGGACCGGTGCCAGAGCTGTATCGGACGCTGGCAGCTCGACCTTGATCCCCCGGGCCGTGCGGTTCTCCGCCACGGCGGAGGGCGCAAGCCGTAGAGTCCCCGCCGTGACCGCCGTGAGCATGGACGGAAAGGCGCTGGCGCAGAAGGTGCGCGAGGCCGTCGCACGGGAGGTGGCGGAGCTCGGGCACGTGGGGCTCGCCACCGTGCTCGTGGGCGACGACCCCGCCTCGCACGTCTACATCGCCGCCAAGCACAAGGCGGCGACGGAGGCCGGCATCGAGGCCCGCGACGTTCGGCTCCCGGCCGCTACGTCGGAGGCCGACGTGCTCGCGCTCGTGGCCGAGCTGAACGCGAGCGACGAGGTCGACGGCATCCTCGTGCAGCTACCGCTCCCGTCGCACATCGACGAGACGCGCGTGACCTATGCCGTGGCGCCGCTCAAGGACGTCGACGGCTTCCACCCGCTCAACGCCGGGAACCTCTACCTCGGCACCCCGATTCACGTGCCGGCCACCCCGACGGGCTGCATGGAGCTGCTCGCCGAGTACGGTATCGACCCCTCCGGCAAGGAGGCCGTCGTGATCGGCCGTAGCGAGATCGTCGGAAGGCCGATGGCGATGCTGCTGATGCACGCGCACGCCACCGTGACGGTGTGCCATTCGCGCACGGCGGACCTGGCGGCCCACGTGCGCCGTGCCGACATCGTCGTTGCCGCCGTCGGCCGGCCGGGCATCGTCACGCCGGAGATGGTGAAGCCGGGCGCGGCCGTGCTCGACGTCGGGCTGACGCGCACGGACGAGGGCATCCGGGGGGACGTCGACCCGGCTGTGGCCGAGGTGGCGGGCTTTCTCACGCCGATGCCGGGCGGCACCGGGCCGATGACGATCGCGTGCCTGCTCGAGAGCACGCTCAAGGCGGCCCGCTACCGGCGCGGCCTGCTTGCGTTCCCCGGTGCGTGACGGTACCGTTCTCGCCGCTTCGTAAGTCGCGTCTGCCCATTGGGCTCTCGCACGTTGTAGGAGGACGTTCGTTGTCTGTAGAGACCGGTACCGTCAAGTGGTTCTCGAACGAGAAGGGCTTCGGGTTCATCGAGCGCGAAGGTGGCGAGGATGTCTTCGTCCACTTCTCGGCAATCACCATGGACGGCTACAAGTCCCTCACGGAGGGGCAAAAGGTGGAGTTCGAGGTCGTCCAGGGGCCCAAGGGTGCCCAGGCGGCGAACGTCACGGCGGCATAGCTTCCGGATGCGAGCTTCGTGTGACGGGCCCCGGAAGGGGCCCGTCGCCTTTCTGAGAGGATCTGACCCATGTCGATCTCACGAGAGCAGGTGTTGCACGTGGCGCGGCTCGCGCGCCTCGACCTGCGCGAGGACGAGCTCGACCGGCTCACGCTCGAGCTCGGCGCCATTCTCGACGCCGTCTCGAAGGTGGCGGAGCTCGACCTCGCCGGCGTGCCGCCGACCTCGCACCCGCTCGACCTCGTCAACGTGTGGGCGGACGACGAGCCCCACGTCTCGCTGACGCTCGACGAGGCGCTCGCGAATGCGCCCTCCCGCGAAGGCTCGCTCTTCCGTGTGCCACCCACGGCCGGCCCGGAGGTGACCGCTTGATCGACACCCTGCGCCTCACCGCGGAGCAAGCGCTCGGGCTGCTGAAGCGCAAGGAGGCCTCATCGGCCGAGCTCCATCGCGCGTACCTCGACGCCGCCGCCGCCCGGAACCCCGAGCTCCATGCCTACCTGCGGGTCGTCGAGGACGGCACGGGCACCGGCGTCCCGATCGCGCTGAAAGACGTGATCTCGACCAAGGGCATCGAGACGACGGCGGGCTCGAAGATCCTGGCCGGGTATGTGCCCGTGTTCGACGCCACGGTCGCCGCGCGCGTGAAGGCAGCCGGCATGCCGCTGATCGGCAAGACGAACACGGACGAGTTCGCGATGGGCTCGTCCACCGAGAACTCCGCGTACGGGCCCTCGCGCAACCCGTGGGACCCCACGCGCGTCCCCGGCGGGTCGGGGGGCGGCACCGCCGCCGCTGTCTCGGCGGGGCTGGCACCATGGGGCCTCGGCTCGGACACGGGCGGCTCGATCAAGCAGCCTTCGGCTCTTTGCGGCAACGTCGGGCTGCGCCCCACCTACGGCACCGTCTCGCGGTACGGCATCGTCGCCTTCGCCTCGAGCCTCGACCAGATCGGCCCCGTGGCCAAGACCGTGCGGGACGTGGCCCTGTTGACGTCGATCATCGCGGGCCGTGACGCCCATGACTCGACCACGGTCGACCACCCCGAGCCGATCCGGCTCCCCGAGGACGACCGGCTCGACGGGCTGCGGATCGGCGTCCCCGGGCAGGTTGCCGACCTGGCCGGGATCGAGCCGGGAGTGCGCGCCTCGTTCGAGTCGGCGCTCACGCTCGCACGCGAGCTCGGCGCCGACGTGGGGGAGTGCGACCTCCCGCTCTCGTTCGACTACGGCATGCCGTGCTACTACCTGATCGCCCCGGCGGAGGCCTCGTCGAACCTGGCCCGGTACGACGGCGTCCGCTACGGCCCCCGCGCGGACGGTGCCACCTATCGCGACATGGTCGAGCGGACGCGCGACGAGGGCTTCGGGGACGAGCCCAAGCGGCGCATCATGCTCGGTACCTACGCGCTCTCGGCCGGGTACTACGACGCCTACTACGGCCAGGCGCAGAAGGTGCGCACGCTGATCGTGCGCGAGCACGCGGCTGCGTTCGAGCGCTTCGACGTGATCGCCACGCCGACCTCGCCGACGGTGGCCTTCCACCTCGGCGACAAGTCGGCCGATCCGCTCGCCATGTACGCCTGCGACCTGCTCACGATCCCGTCCTGCCTCGCCGGCCTGCCGGGCCTGAACATCCCGTCGGGGCTGTCGGAGGGCCTGCCGGTGGGCCTGCAGCTGATCGGGCGGCAGTTCGGCGAGAACACCCTCTTCCGCGCCGGCCACGCCCTCGAGCAGGCGATCGGCTTCGACACCGTCCCCGCGAGGCTGCGATGACCTGGGAGACGGTCGTCGGGCTCGAGATCCACGTGCAGCTGAAGACGCGCACGAAGATGTTCTGCCGCTGCCCCGTCGGGTTCGGTGCCGCCGAGAACGTGCAAACGTGTCCCGTCTGCCTCGGCTTTCCCGGCGCTCTGCCGGTTCCGAACGGCACGGCGATCGCGTGGACGATCAAGCTCGGGCTCGCGCTCGGCTGCGAGATCGC
>DAIOGR010000135.1:0-5990 GCA_036745155.1 Gaiella sp. | reverse complement strand
TCGCCGGTGAGCACGACCTCCTGGCAGCGAGCTTTCGACACCTCCTTCGGCATCGAGTCCGCGATCGACTTGAGCTTCCCGAGCGAGCGCACCTTGTCGACCAGGCCCTGCGGCGGCTGCAGCTCGAGGATCTCCCCCAGCTTCTCGGCGAGGTCGTCGAGCTTCTCGACGCCGAACGCCAGGCACATCCGCTTCTCCGTGCCGAACTGGTTGACGAGCAGCGCATGCCGCGCACCCTTCGGGTTCTCGAAGAGGAGCGCCGGGCCGCCGGCCTTGACGACCCGGTCGACGATCTCGGTGACCTCGAGGTCGGGGTCGACCTCGGCGGAGACGCGCACCAGCTCGCCCTGCCGCTCGAGCAGGGCGATCCATTCGCGCAGGTCGGAGGCCGGGCTGGCCATGCGATGTCAGTCTAGGGGCGAGGGCGCGGCACGCCTGGCCCCTACAGCGTGCGGCCGGGCTTCGACGCCTTGCGCTTGACGGCCGTATGGTGCGCGAGCTCGCCGATCGCGATCACGGCGATGAAGACGAGCCCGACGACGAGCATCGAGAGGATGACCTTGCGGCCCTCCTCGGCGGCGTCGGCGGCCAGGAACCAGAACGCTGCGAGCATACGAGCGCGACTTTACCCCACGCGAGCGTCGTGCGCAGCAACTGCCTCGTCGACCGCGGCGTCGCCGGCCGCGAGGCGTGCCACGCGGTCGAGGAGGCTCGGGTCGCGGCGCTCGCGCAGGGCTGTTCTCGCGTCCGCGAGCCCACCTGCGCCGAGCAGTGCCGCAGTTGCCGCCCACGCCTCGGCCTCGCCGGGACCGCTCTCCGCACGGGCCTGGGCACACAGGGAGATCAGCTCCGCCAGGTCGTGGACCGCGTCGACGCTGCCGGTCGCGGCGACCCGGACGAGCCCGTGGGCGTAGAGGTAGTCGCCAAGCAGGAGCGCGGTGTCCTCGTCTGCGGGAGCGAACAGCCGCGGAGCACCGTAGTGGAGCAGGTACCCCTCGTAGATGGTCTCGACGCCGATCGCGAACGCGGTGTCCCCCAGCGGCGAGAAAACGGGAACGGGCTCGCGCTCGCCTGCGGGTCGCAGCGAGGCCGCCCACAGCGGGCTCTCGCCTGCCGCCTCGTCGACGATCAGGTCGAACACCGATGCCGTGGACGGCGTCACCGTCCTCACTATTCCGCGCCTTCGAAGAAGCCGCGGACGGCGTCGATCGTGCGGTCGATCTCCTCGTCGCCGTGTGCGAGCGAGACGAACATGCATTCGAACTGGGACGGCGCCGTGTAGACGCCGTGGTTGAGCAGGTAACGGAAGAGCGCGGCATAGCGATCGGTGTCGGACTTCACGGCGTCGTCGTAGCTCCGCACAGGCCCGTCCTGGCAGAAGAGCGTCGCCATCGCGCCGACACGCTGTACGGTGCCGAACGCCGCCAGCCCTTGCTCGAGCCGCGCCCCGCGGCGCTCGAGCTCGTCGTACACCAGCGGGTCGCGAAGACGGCGCAACACGGATGTACCCGCCGCCGTCGCGAGGGGGTTGCCGGAGAGCGTGCCGGCCTGGTACACGTCGCCGACGGGCGCGAGCCGCTCCATCAGCTCGGCCGACCCCCCGAACGCCGCCGCAGGCAGGCCGCCGCCCACGATCTTTCCGAGCACGGTGAGATCGGGCGCGACCCCGTAGAGCTCCTGGGCGCCGCCACGGGCGACGCGGAAACCGGTGATCACCTCGTCGAACACGAGCAGGGCGCCGGACGCGTCGCAGAGCAGGCGGAGCGCCTCCAGGAAGCCGGGCGCGGGCGGCACGACGCCCATGTTCCCCGCCACCGGCTCGACGAGGATGGCGGCGAGCCCCTCGCCGTAGCGGGCAACCGCCGCGGCTACCGCATCGACGTCGTTGTAGGGCAGCACGATCGTGTCGGCTGCGACGCCCGGTGGGACGCCCGGCGTGGACGGGATGCCGAGGGTCATCAGCCCGGACCCGGCGCTCGCGAGCAACGCGTCGACGTGTCCGTGGTAGTTGCCCGCGAACTTGATCAGGCGGTCGCGGCTCGTGGCGGCGCGCGCCAGCCGGACGGCGCTCATGGCCGCCTCCGTGCCGGAGGAGACCAGCCGCACCATCTCGATCGAGGGCACCGCGTCGACGATCTCAGCCGCCAGGTCGACCTCGCCCTCCGTCGGTGCGCCGAAGGTCGTGCCCCGGCGCAGCGCCTCCTCGACAGCCGCAAGCGTCTCCGGGTCCGCGTGACCGAACAGCAGCGGGCCCCAGGACAGCACCCAGTCGATGTAGCGGTTGCCGTTCACGTCCTCGATCAGGGCACCGCTGCCGCTCCGCATGAACAGAGGCTCAGACAGGCCGACGGCGCGCATTGCCCGGACCGGCGAGTTCACCCCGCCCGGAATCAGCCGCTGGGCCCGGTGATAGAGGTCGCTGCGGGTCAAAGCCATCGCGCTGCCTCCTTCGCCCAGTACGTGAACACCAGATCAGCGCCGGCCCGCTTGATCGCGACGAGCGACTCGAGCGCGGCGGCTCGCTCGTCGAGGTGCCCGGCCGCGGCGGCTGCCTTGATCATCGCGTACTCGCCCGAGACGTTGTAGGCGGCGACGGGACAGTCGAACCGCTCGCGGACGGCGCGAATGACGTCGAGATAGGGAAGCGCCGGCTTTACCATCAGGATGTCCGCTCCCTCCTCCAGGTCGAGCGCGCACTCCCGCAGTGCCTCACGCACGTTCGGCGCGTCCATCTGGTAGCCGCGACGGTCGCCGAACGTGGGCGCCGACTCAGCCACCTCCCGGAACGGCCCGTAGAAGGCCGACGCGTACTTCGCGGCGTACGAGACGATCGGGGTGTCGGGCAGCACGGCGCGGATCGCACCGACCCGGCCGTCCATCATGTCGCTGGGAGCGACGACGTCCGCGCCGGCCTCGACATGGCTGGCCGCGATCCGGGCGAGCAGCTCGAGCGTGGCGTCGTTCGCCACCTCGCCGTCGTGCAGCACGCCGCAGTGGCCGTGGCTCGTGTACTCGCAGAGGCACACATCGGTGATCAGCGTCAGGCCGGGCACCTCGGCGCGCAGCGCCCGCAGGGCCAGCTGCACGATCCCGTCGCCGTCCCAGGCGCCGGAGCCCTCGTCGTCCTTCTCCTCGGGAATACCGAACAGGAGCACGGCACGCACGCCGAGCGAGACGAGCTCGGCGCACTCGCGCACGATCTCGTCGACCGACCGCTGCGCAATCCCGTCGAGTCCCTCGACGGGACGTACGACGCCTTCGCCCGGGCAGGCGAAGACCGGCATCACGACGTCGTCGAGGGAAAGCCGGGTCTCGCGCACGAGGGCGCGCAGGCTGTCGGTACGTCGCATGCGGCGCAATCGGGTGGCGGGGAACGCCGGCATGGGACGAAGGTTATGCCTTCGTAGCCGGGAGACGGGATCGTGAACCGATCGGGAGCGTGGCAGCCGGCGTCAGGCGGGAAGCGAGGGGATCGCGGTGGCGGCCACGAAGAGCGAGGCACTCGACGTACCAACGCGGTCGGCGCTGACCGAGACGACGACTCCGACCGGCTTGCCTTTGCCGCAGGAGGGCGCCGCCACCCCGACACGACGAAGCAACAGCGACACGGAGCGCACCTGCTTCGGTGCCGCCGACCGGAACACGGGGCTCACGGCCGTGCCACGGGCCCCGTAGCGCCCCGCGCAGAGTGCTGCGACACGGTAGGTGAAGCGGGCACGGTTTCCCGTGAACGAGGGAACTCGCACGACCGCAGGCTCGAACGTGACAACGATCTGCCCGGCGCGCCGCACCGCCTCGACGGCGACCTTCCCGGTCGCCCGCTTGCTTAACGAGAAGTCGATCACCGCCGATCGTCCCTTCCCCTCGTCGACGCTGCTGCCGGCCGTCGCCGTCGAGCCGGCGGCAAGCGTGAGCACTACGAACAGCAGGACGCCGAAGCGGCAGGCCGTGCTCGTCGGTTCCGGCAGCTCGCGTCCCATCACGTTTCTTCTACAGGGATGGTCAGACGATGTCGACCGGGGTGCCGTTCGGCAGCTTCGCGAGACGGCGGATGACGCCGTTGTCGAAGCGGATACACCCGTGCGAGCGCGCCGTCCCGAGCGGATCGCGGGCGAGCTCACCCGCGCGACCGTGCAGCGCGATCTGGCCCGGGCCGCCGTCGAATTCCTGCAGGACGTGCGAGTAGGCGCTCGTCGCGAGCGCCCACGGGCCGAGCCGCGAGCCCTCGCGCTGGCGCACGTGCTCGACGATGAAATAGCCCCCTCGCGGAGTCGGCGTGGCCGCAGCACCGACGACGACGGACAGCCTCTCGACGACCCGTCCGCCCCGATAGAGAAGCACCCGACGACGGTCGCGCTCGACCACGATGCGCCAGCTGGACGAAACGAGGCGGACGTTCCGCGCTCGGATCCAGCCGACACGACCGACGGGTCGCCCGGGCAGTCGCACCAGCAGCCAGGGCTCGCCGTCCCCGAGCTGCCGACGGAGCACGGGGAGCGCGGTCACCTGTCTCGTAATCGGGCGGACGGCCGCCACCCGGCCACGCTGCGGGCTCGCCGCCGTCGGCTGCGCACGCACGGTGGTCGCGATGAGAAGGCGCGCGATCGTTGTCGTTCTCGCCGCCTCGCGCGGCGATTCCGCAGCGCCCACCGGTTCGGCAGACAGAAGCGGAAACAGGATGGCCGCGGCGACGACGGCAAGCTCACGTGCCGGAGACCGCTTCATCTCACCCGGTGAACCCGCCGCTCTGCTTCACGGCAGGTCGCGTGATCAGCACCGCGTTCTCCGCGGAGACGCCGCCCGCGTTGTGCGCTCGGGCAGCGGCCACGAGCCTCACCTGCCGGGCCACGCGGGCGTCACCACGAAGCGCGATCGTGAAGGTGACGCTCTTCCCCGGCCCCAGCAGCCCTGTCCGCCAGCAGTACCTACCAGAGACGATGCGACCACCGGCAGCGCGCGCGACGGTGACCCCAGAGGGAATGCTGAGACAGGTGACCACCGCGTGAGCGGCTTCGCGTCCGACGTTCGTGGTCTTCACACGGAGCGTTGCCGGCCCCTGGCCCTCCCGCATGATCACCCGTCGTGGCGCGACTGCGACGGCGAGTCGCGTCGGGCCGATGCCCCGCTGCACGGTGACGGCGGAGCCGTTGTTGGCGCGGTTCGTGTCGGTCGTGCCGGCAGGTGCCGTCACCTGTGCCCGGTTGACGATCGGGCCGCTCGTGCCGCTGGGAAGCTCTCCGGTCAAGGCAAACGTGACACGGCCGCCGACGGTGAGATCGACCGGGACGTCGATCCCGCCCGTACCGGCGAGGCGAGAGCACGCGCCGCCGACGGCGCTGCACGACCAGCGGAAGCCGCGAAGGGAGGCCGGGAGCAGGTCGCGGAGGCGAGCTCCGGTGACGGGGTCGGGCCCGGCGTTGCGCACGGTGATGGTGAAGGTGATCGGCTGCCCCGGCAGGTACGTCGGGCTCGAGACCGTCTTCACGACCGACAGGTCCGCCCGCGCCTCGATCCGGCTCGTGACCGCGGCCGTGTTGTTGCCCGGCACGGGGTCACTCGTCGCTGCGACGACGGACACCGCATTGGTGACGTCGGCGCCGCCACGACGAGCCCTGGCGACCACGGTGATCGGCGAGGCGACGCCCACAGCCACCGACGCGCCGCGACACGTGGCGACGTTTCCGCTCAGCTCGCACGACCAGCCCGCGCCGGCGGCGGAGACGGGTGCGAGCGCATCCGGCAGCGTGTCGGTGACGACGACATCAGCCGCCGGATCCGGGCCTGCGTTCGCCACCTGGAGCGTATAGGTGATGCGATCCCCGGTGGCAGCAAGCACTCGGTCGACGGACTTCGTGATGGACAGGTCGGCCACCGGCGCAGCCGTCCCGCCTCCGCCGCCCGAGGACGCCGCGGTGACGGTCACGGAGGCGGCCGCGGCGTCGTTCGCCGGGTTCGGATCGGCGGTTGCGCTCGTGACGGCCACCGGCAGG
>DAIOGR010000134.1:0-5998 GCA_036745155.1 Gaiella sp. | reverse complement strand
GGCTGGGAGCTCGGAGGGGTGACCGTCGCAGTCGCCTACGACAAGGACGCCACCCCGCGGCGATTCGACGTGGTCACACGCTTCGGTGCCGAGCTGACGCCCGAGCAGCTCCTGCGCCTCGAACGCGTCGCGGCCACCTGCCCCGTGCGGCGCACGATCGAGTCGGACGTCGTCTTCCACGAGACGTTCGAGGTGCCGCCGCACAGCCCGTCGGCCTGAGCGGCCGGCCGACCGCAAGCCCCGAGGCCTACGAGGACGAGCAGCCGCGGCCGTCGTGGTTGCCGTCGAAGTGGTGTGGATCCGGCGGGAGCACGCGGAAGTCGTGGTAGGGAACGTCCTTGCAGTCGAGGTCAGGCGGGGACGGCGGGATGCAGACGCCCGGGTAGGACGGGTCGCAGCTCCCGCCACGAGCGGCGCCGGAGTCCACGAGGCCCGCGGTGGCCGCGACCTTCGCCGCTCCCGAGCCCGGCCCGGTCGTGGCCGGGCCGTAGGGATCCCACGGCGTGTGCGGGCAGGCGCCCCAGAGCCCGCGCTTCGCCGTGCGGGCGGCGCGGCCGGCGGCGAGGAGCTCCGACGCGTAGCGCCCCCACTCGCGGTCGTACAGCCACACGGTCGCCGAGCCGTCGCGCACGAGGCGCAGGTTGACGTTCTCGCCGCCGTGCCACACGTAGCGCAGCAGGCGGCCGTAGCGGTCGCGGTCGTCGAGGTGCGGGTCGCGCTCGAGCGCGATCGCCGAGCCGACGGGCAGGAGGCGCCGCAGGTCGCGGGCCGCCGCCCGCGAGTAGCACTCGCCGGAGCCGACCTCGGGCGTGTCGATCTGCACGAGGCGCACCCGCTCGCCGCTTCCGAGCACGATCGTGTCGCCGTCCACCACCCGCGCGAGCCGCGCCGGCTCGGTGGCCGCGGCAGCACCCGACGCGGCCGGCGCCAGCGCAGCGCACACGCACGCCAGCACCAGCCCCAATGGCCATGTTCGCATGGTGCACATGATGGTCCCGACGCGAGCCCGACGCACACACACGGGCGGGCAGCAGCGCCCGGTCGACACCACGACACGGCGGGCGCGTGCGATGGTTCCCGGCGATGCCATTCTCCGACTACGTCCTGCGCCATCTTCCCCCGCCGCCGCTGCGCGTCCTCGAGGTCGGCTGCGGCGACCGGGGCGGGGTCACACCGGCGCTCGTCGCCGCGGGCTACGACGTGCTCGCGGTCGATCCCCGGGCGCCCGAGGGGCCGCGCTACCGGAGGGTCACGCTCGAGGAGCTCGAGCCGGAGCCGTTCGACGCGGTCGTCGCGGGTCGCGTGTTGCACCACGTGACGCCCCTGCGCCCTGCGCTCGCGAAGCTCGCCGACCTCGCGCCGGTGCTGGTGGGGGACGAGCTCGCACGGGACCTGGTCGACGCGCGGGCGCGCCGCTGGTACCTCGAGCGCTACCGGGAGCGATGCGCTGTCGGGACGGCGCCGCCGGGGCCGCCCGATCTCGACGAGTGGAGCGCGAGACACGCCGATCTCCATACCTCGGACACGCTCCGCTGCGAGCTCGCCCTTGCCTACGAGACGGTCGACCTCGAATGGCGGCCGTACCTCTACCGCTGGCTCGGCGACGACGTCGAGCCGATCGAGCGCGCCGCGGTCGCCGCGGGCGAGCTGCCCGCAATCGGCTACCGCTTCACCTGCACGACCCGGGCGGCCTGACACGCACGCGAGCTCCTGAACGACCTCTCGCTCGACCTCCAGATTGCTCGCGGCCCTTTGTGCTACAGTCCGTAGCACAATGGCGACGCGTGCAGGCATCCGGGAGCTGCGTCAGGAGTTGTCTCGTTACATCGAGCGGGTCAAGGGAGGCGAGGTCGTCGACGTGACCGAGCACGGACGCCTGGTTGCCCGGCTGACGCCGGCGGTGGACGTGAGCGGGTCGATCGCGGCGCTCGAGGATCGAGGGTTGACCGTGCGCGCGCCCAGCCTCGCGTTCGCGAGCCTGACGCCGCCGCCTCCGGTGCCGACGGGGCAGCAGCCGCCGAGCGCCGCGCTCGCGGCGGACCGCGCGAGCGAGCGCTTCTGAGCGTGCTCTACCTCGACACGTCCGCCAGCGCGAAGCTTCTGCAGGACGAGCCGGAGAGCGCGGCGCTGGCCGGCTACCTCCGCGCCGCTAGCGCGCCGTTCGCGACGAGCAGGGTCGGCATCGTCGAGCTGCGGCGGGTCGGACGGCGAGTGGGAGCAGCCGACCGCGCCGACGCCGTCGCCGCGACGCTTGCCGTGATCGAGCTCGACGAGCTCGTCGAGCGGCACGCGCTCGAGGTCGACTCCGCGCTCCGTACGTCTGACGCGATCCACCTGGCGACAGCCGTGCTGATGGGGGACGAGCTCGACGCCTTCGTCTGTTACGACGCGCGGCTCGCCGCAGCGGCGACGGAAGCAGGGCTCCCCGTGGCGGCGCCCGACGCTTGAACAGAGGCACAGTGGGAGGCCGCGCGCGTCCGAGCGACCGGGCAGTTAGCGTGGTCTGGGGGTCTGGTCTTCTTCGTTCCACCCGCCTGTCTCCGTCGGATCTTCGTGCCGGCTTCGGGCAGTTCCCCTGGAAGGTGCGAGGTCAGGTCATCCTTGTCCCCGCGCCTGGTCTCGTCTCTTTCGCCGACGAGCCAGGCGAGGCGCGGGAATGCCACCGCGATCCGTCGAGACAGGAGATCGCCCTCCGTTCGCGGCCGGACGCACGCCCCGCCGATGGAACGAAGAAGGCCTGACCCCGTTTCTCACGCCCCAGGAGACGGGAAACGTCGGTCTGACGATCGCTGAGCGCGCGAATCAGGCGAGGCGACAGGCGGACGGGCGGCTGCGAGTGGCAAGGGTCACGAGCACCACGGCGGCGGCAGCGAGTGAGGCGCACAGCCCGAATCCGACGCTGATTCCGCCGTTTACTCCATCTCCAAGGGCGGCGAGCAACGCGGAGACGGCTGCGACCCCGAGCGAGCCGCCGAGCCACTGGCTCGCGCCGAGAATGCCCGAGACGAGGCCCGAGTCGGCAGGGCGCGTGCACTGGTGCGCCAGCATCGATCCTGACACGAAGACGAACGGGGCCGACAAGCCGAGCACGAGCAGCCCGGGAAGAATGTCGACGACGTACGTCGGCGACGCCCCGATCCTCGCCAGGTAGGCGCATCCGACTGCCATCCCCAGGAGACCCATGACATGGGTGCGCCGGACGCCGATAGCGTCGATGAGTCGGCCCGTCACACGCGCCCAGCTCGCCTGGGTCAGCCGCATGCCCAGCATCGCGAATCCAGCCTCGATCGGGCTCAGTCCCATCACCTTCATGAAGGTCACCGTGAGAAGAAGCAGCGTCCCCAACATCACCGCCCCCTGTACCGAGCCGGTTGCTGCCGGCAGCGAGATGCCCGATCGGCGCAGGAATCCACGCGGCACGAGTGGAGCCGGCGCACGTCTGTGGTGGTGCGCGAATCCGAGCAGCCCGGCGGTGGCAAGCACAGCGCCGGAGCACGTCGCCGCCGAAGCGCCCCCGCTCGCCGTTCCGATGAGAAGAGCAAGTCCCGTGCTGCCGGCAGTGAGCAAGCCGGCACCGAAAAGGTCGACGCGCATGCCGCTCCAGCGCGAATCGGCGGGAAGGAGGCGCGTCGCGACGGCGAAACCGAACACGCCGACCGGGACATTCAGGAGAAAGACGGCCCGCCAGTCCACCAGCTGCGTAGCCGCGCCGCCGACGAGCATGCCTGAAACCGCGCCGAGGCTGCCGACGGAGCCCCAGATCGCGAACGCTCGTGCTCGCTCGCGCCCGACAGGGTAGAGGGACGCCAGGAGCGCAAGAGCCGCCGGCTCGAGAAACGCGGCGGCGAGGCCCTGCACACCTCGTGCGGCGACGAGCGGTGCGACGCCGGGTGACGCGGCGCACGCAAGTGAAGCAAGTGCGAATGCGGCCGAGCCCGCGGCGAATGTTCGCCGCGGGCCCAGGACGTCGGCTGTCCGCCCACCGGCCAGCAGGAAGCCTCCGAAGGCGACCGCGTAGGCGCCGATCACCCAGTGGACGCTGGCGCTCGACGCTCCGAGATCGCCGGCGATGGGCTCGAGTGCACCGTTGACGACCGTGAGATCCATGATCGTCATGAAGTGCGCGGCGCAGAGAAGCCAGAGGGCCGATGACCGCGTGACGCTCACGCGCACGCCTCGACCTCTCGCAGGCTCGAAACGGCCCTCATCCGTCCGGCACGGAGGACGATCGAGGCGACCTCGGGGAACCGCGACAGGATGGTGCGGAACTCGCGCCGTCCCATCACCAGCACGTCGAGTGCCGAGTCGGCGATCACGGTGGCCGTCCGATACGGCTGGCCGACCAGCCCAATTTCGCCGAAGAATTCGCCCGGCCCGAGCAACCGGACGGGCTGTCCGTCACGGATGACACTGGCGAAGCCGTCAACGATCACGAAGAACTCGTGGGCGAGCTCCCCCTGGCGGATCAGGACACTCCCTGCCGACACGGTAAGCCGGTCGGCCGCCTGTGCAACCTCGCCACGGCGCGTGCGGGGGACTGTCTGGAAGAGCGGGGCGAGCTGAACATCGCTCGTGTGCATGGTGAACTCCCTTAATAGTTAGTACGATCGGTCGTGCTAAGTGGTAGAGTATACGACCGTTCGTGCTAACTTGTCAAGTGATGACGGAATCAGACCTCCAGCGGGCGCCCGAACGTGTCGCGCGTCGCCGCCGCATTGACGGTGAACGCAGTCGCCAGGCGATCCTTCACGAGGCCGCGCAGCTCGCGACGATCGAAGGGCTCGAGGGCCTTTCGCTCGGCAGGCTGGCCGAAGCCGTGGGGATGAGCAAGAGTGGCCTGTTCGCTCACTTCGGCTCGAAGGAGGAGCTGCAACTCGCCACGATCGAGACGGCCGACGTCATCTTTGCGGAGCAGGTGGTCGACCCGGCACTGTCGGCAGCGACTGGCCTCGAGAGGTTGCAGCAGCTCGCGGAGCGGTTTCTCCAGCACGTCGAGGACGACGTCTTCCCCGGTGGCTGCTTCTTCGCGTCGGTCGCGGCCGAAATCGACAGGCATGCACCCCCGGTGCGCGATCGCGCCTTGAAGACGATCGGCGAGTGGTTCGGTCACCTCGTCGCCGCAGTTCAGGGGGCGCAGGCCGACGGGCAGATCAACGATGCTGAGGATCCCGTGCAGCTTGCGTTCGAGATCGATGCTTTTCTTCTCCTGGCAAACGCGAACTACGTGATCATGCGAGCTCCGGAGCCGCTCGATCGCGCGCGGCATGCCATCCGGGCGCGTCTCGCTCTCGCGGTGTCCTGAGGTACCCGGACGCTACAAGCCGGTGTCGGTGCAGGAGGACGCACATTTTGCGGCGCGCGGTTCGCTACGTGATCAGGCATCCGATTCGCGCAGGGCTCAGCGGCCGACCGGAGGCTTGCGTGTGTGCCGCGGGATCCGGAGTTCACGCGGGCGATGGTGCGCCCGCCGCGACCGACGCTCGAGAGCCTGGTGGGCTCGGTCGACGACCGTGAGGCGATAGCGGCCGCGCACATCGGGCACGGCTACAGCCTGCGCCAGATCGCGACCCATCTCGGCTGCTCGGTCACGACCGTCCATCGACGCGTTCATACGGGTGGAGAAGCGAGTCGGGGCTCGCCGGCGCCCGCCGCGGGCGGAACGAAGAAGACCTGACCCCCAGGCTCTCGCGCGGTAGGGTCGTGGCGTGGAGCCGCTCATCCTCTACTGGCGGCCGGGGACCGCGGCGATGGCGCCGCACGCGGCACTGGCCGAGATCGGGGTCGAGTACCGGCTCGTCGAGATCGACCGTGATGCGGCGCAGAGCGACGCGGCCTACCGGGCGCTGAACCCGCTCGGGGTCGTGCCCACGCTCGTCGCCGGCGACCTGGTGGTGACCGAGTCGGCGGCGATCCTGCTCTACCTGGCCGAACGCTTTCCCGAGGCGCGGCTTGCTCCGGACGAGCGCGCCGACTTCTACCGCTGGCTCGTCTTCATGAC
>DAIOGR010000133.1:0-6049 GCA_036745155.1 Gaiella sp. | reverse complement strand
AGTTGCGCATGCGCGCGTTGCAGACGTGCGCCTCGACCGCGGTGATCTTCACGACCCACCCCGCAAGCGGTCGAGCAGGGCGACGCTCTCGTCGAGCAGGACTTCCATCCCACCACGGTCGACGTTCGTGTTCGTGATCCCGTACGCCCAGCGGTACCGGTCCTGGTCGAGGATCTCCTCCAGCGAGACGCCCTCGACGAGGTCGAGATCCTCGTCGGGCGCGAAGTAGCCCGCGTAGTCGTTCGTGTACCCGAGCGTCAGCGTCTCCGCGAACGGGCTGCGCGAGCGGAGCTCCGCGCCCGGCTGGTTGAACAGCTCGAACGGGTTTGCGACGATCGCGCCGTCGCCGATCGCGAGCGCCTGTAGCTCGGCCCTGACCGGAACGTCTGAGCGCTCGATCATGTCCTTGTAGAAGGCCAGCGCTGTCCGCTGGTACATCGGCGGGTACTGCTGGGCCGAGGTCACGGTGTGCACGGAGTCGTCCCACCGCTCCGGGAACTCGGGCTGCGGCAGCGCGTCGATGGCGGCGAGCCGCGCCTCGATCTCCTCGAGCGCGTACGGGTGGCGGCGGCGCGGCAGCTCGATCGTGGTCGACGCGGCGCCGAGCCGGACGTCGTCGGTCGTGTCGATCGCGCCCAGGGCGCTCGCGACGGCGGCGCCGACCGCCTGCCCGAGCTCGTCGCGCCGGGCGTACGAGTGCCGCGAGGCCTCCCAGTTGCCGAACCAGTAGTCCCAGCCCGCGACGTCGCCGCCGCAGCCGGAGAGGAAGAGGCATTCCGCGCCCGGCCGCGCCGCCTCCACCGACTCCCGTAGCGGCCCCGGAAAGTCCGCGTTCCAGAGCAACGTGTGGCCGCCGATCAGCGTCGGGTGGCACGCGAAGCTGGCGACGACCGCGAGCGGCGACCCGTCCGCTCGGTCGACCGCGATCACCCCGACCGTATCGTCCACCGGCCGCTCGGGCACGACGCGGTTGACCGTGATCCCGGGCGCGCGGCCTGAGGAGAAGCCGACATGCGCCGGCCGGCGGGCACGCCAGGCGGCGTAGACGACGCCAGCGACCGTCTCGGGCAGCAGCTCGACGTAGCCGGCGAACGCGGGGGCATCCCTCAGGCCGGCGACGCTCGAGCCGCGGGAGAGACTCGGGGCGCTGTGGTTGTGGGCCGCATTCACCATCACCGCGCGCGGCGGGATCCCGGTCAGCGCCTCGACCCGTTCACGCACCGCAGCGGTCAGCTCCGCCCCCGCGAACACGAGGTCGACCGCCACGATCGCGATGGTCACCTCGCCGTCGTCGAGCACGAGCGCCTGCGCCACGAGGGGGTCGTGGATCCCCTCGGCGAGGCCCGTGCGGGCAGCCCAGCAGCCGTGCGGCAAGCCGCAGGGCGGGGTGATGTCGGCGCGCGCGACGCCTGCTCTCAGCTCGGTCACCGGTGCTCCTTCCCTCTCATGTGCGTCTCGTCAGCTCGTCGTACGTCTCCGGGCGCCGCTTGCGCAGCGGGAAGGACGGTGCCTCACGCACGCGCGCGAGCAGACCGGGATCGAGCTCCGCCGCCACGAAGGAGCTCGCAAGACCGGGGTCGGAGCGCGCGACCATCGATCCGTCCGGGGCGAGGACGTAAGCGCCGCCGACGTGCGTGCTGTGCCCGTCGTATCCGACCTGGTCGGAGAAGACGGCGTAGACGCCGTTGTCGCGCGCCAGGACGTCGTGCAAGCGCGGTGGCTGTGGTCGCTCGGCGAGGAGCGCCGCCTGTGCGGCGAGCAGCTCGTCGGCGGGCGCCTCGCGCCCGCGCCCGTCGAAGGTGTGCGAGCCGTCGGCCGCCTCGAGCGTGCGGTTCGCGTGCGGCAGCAGGACGAGCTCGGCCCCGAGCAGTGCGAGGATGCGCCAGCTCTCGAAGAAGTCGCTGTCGTGGCAGATCGCAGTCCCCACCCGGCAGAAGCCGAGGTCGAACACGGACCAGTCGTAGGCCTGGCGGAAGCGGAAGAACTCGTCGAGCGACGCGTGGACCTTCCGCTGCAGCCCGATCAGCCCGTCCGGGCCGACGAGCGCCGAGGTGTTGTAGTGGGTGCCGCGGTGCAGCTCGCAGAACCCGTAGGAGACGACGATCCCGCAGGCGCGCGCCTGCCCGTGGATCGCCTCGAAAATGGAGCCGTCGTGCCGCTCGGCACCGCGCGTGACCGCTTCGCTGCCGTTGTGGCCGGTGACGGAGAGCTCGGGGAAGACGACGAGGTCGCAGCCCTCGGCGGCGGCCTCGGCGATCAGCCGGAGGTGCGTGGCGAGGTTGTGCTCGACGTCCTCGTGGCGGACGTCGACCTGCGTGGCCGCGACCCGGCAGCGCTCCACGGTCAGTCTCGCCCCGCCGTCGCGGCGAGCCCGGAGACGAGCGCCGCGCTCTCGACGACCAGCCGGTCGACCTCGCCGCGATCGACCTCGGACGTCGTGATCCCGTAGGCCCAGCGGTACAGCTCCTGGTCGAGCACGTCGGCGAGCGGGACGTCGTCGACGAGGTCCAGGTCGGCGCTCGCGGGGAGGTACCCCGCCTGGCCGTTGCTGTAGCCGAGCACGAACGTCGTGTCGAACGGGCTGGCGGCACCGATCGCGCGGGCGGGCTCGGTGAAGAGCTCGAACGGGCTCGCGACCAGGGCCGCACCACCGACCGAGAGCGCCTGCAGCTCGACGGTCACGGGCTCTGCTGCGCGCGCCAGGATGTCCGCATACGTGTCGAGCGCGAACTGGCGGTAGTAGCGCGGGAAGTCCAGCGCCGACGTCGCCATGTGGAGGTCGTCGGCCCACCGCTCGCCCACCGTCGGCTCCGGCTCCGCCTCGACGTCCGCGCGGAGCGCGTCGAGCTCACCGGCCCGGTACGGGATGCGTCGACGACGCAGGGCGAGCCGGCTGGCCGCCGTACCGATGCGTGCGTCGGCCACCGTCTCGATCGCGGGGAGCGCCGCAAGAGCTGCCGCGCCGATCGCGGCACCGAGCTCGTCGCGCGCCTCGAAGGTCTGCGCTCGCGCGTCTCGGTTGCCGAACCAGTGGTCGAAAGGCGCCACGTCACCGCTGCAGCCCTGCAGGAACAGGCATTCGGCCCCGGGCACGCCGCGCTGCACGGTCGCCCGCAAAGGGCCCGGGAAGTCGGCGTTCCAGAGCAGCGTGTGCCCCCCGATCGCCGTGGCGTGGCAGGCGAAGCCGACCACGACCGCGATCGGCGCGCCGCCGGCGTCGTCGACGCGCAGCACGGGCACCGTGTCGTCGACAGGGCGCTCGGGCCCGACGCGGTTCACGGTCACCCCGCTCGCCC
This sequence comes from Gaiella sp., assembly GCA_036745155.1. Classification (GTDB taxonomy): domain Bacteria; phylum Actinomycetota; class Thermoleophilia; order Gaiellales; family Gaiellaceae; genus Gaiella. Next base: position 2,753 of record DAIOGR010000133.1, on the reverse strand, counting down.
GTCCCGCTCCCCAGCCGACGCGGGCCGGGCGTCGCGCGCGCCAGGCGGCGTAGACCGCCCCGGCGAGCAGCTCCGGCAGCAGCGCGGCGTAGGCCGCGAAGTCCGACTCGCCCCGCATCGCGGCGCTCGCCGACCCGGGGACGAGCGCGGGGGCGCTGTGGTTGTGGGAGGCGTTGACGAGCACGGCCTCCGGGCGGATGCCGGTGAGCGCGTGCACCCGGCGCCGCAGCTCGGCCGTGAGCACGGCATCGACGGTGACGAGGTCGACCGCGACGATGGCGAGCGCAGCCGGCCCGTCCACGATCACGAGCGCCTGCCCGATCAGAGGGTCGTGGGCTCCCTCGGCGAGCCCCGTGCGCAGTCTCCAACACCCGTGCGGGAGGCCGTTCGGCGGGGTCACATCGACCCGGGCGACGCCCGCGCTGAGGCTCACTCGAGCTCCGACCGGTCGGCCTCGCGCGCGACGACGACGACGTTGTCGCCCTGGGCGGTGGTCGCGATCGCGCGCACGACGCACACCGTCCCTGCCGTCTTGCTGAGAATCACCTCGGGCTCGCGGTCCGGGCGCTCGAGGAAGTGAATCCGGCCGACCGGCTCGTCGACGTCGACCCTCTGACCCAGGTCGACCAGCGTCTCGAACAGGCCCGACTCGGGCGCGAGCAGGTAGTTGTCCAGCTCGGTCGCCATGAGGAGCACCTGCTCGGGCAGCCCGAGCGCGGCGCGGCTGACGGCCTCTCCCTCGATCACGCCGAAGCGGCGCAGCACGTTCCTGAGACCGCTCGCGGCCACGCGGTGGATCTCGGCGGTGACGTGGCCGCCGCCGCCGAGCTCCGTCGAGACGACGATCTTGCCCTGGCGCTCCGCCTCGCCGACGAGCAGCCCGGTGCCGGCGATGTCGATGTAGACGCAGCACCAGTCGGTGTTCCAGTGGAGCATCCCGTCCACCATCTGCCGGCGCTGCGCCGGGTCGTCCACCCAGTGCATCTCAGACCACGGCAGGCAGAGGCCGGTGCGGCCGCCGCTGTGCATGTCGACGACGATGTCCGAGCGCGGGAAGAGCTCGGTCGAGAGGAAGTGCGCGAGCTGCTCGTCGGCGGGCCCGGTGGGGGAACCGGGGAACGAGCGGTTCATGTTCGCCCCGGACGGCCAGAGGCGGGTGTAGGCGAGCGAGGCGTCGATCGACACGCACGGGATCACGATCACCCGGCCGCGCACCTGCTCCGGCTGGAGCTCGCGCGCCAGGTTGATCGCGGCGACCTGGCCCTCCGGCTCGTCGCCGTGCACGCCCCCGAGCACGAGGGCCGTCGGGCCGTCGCCGTTCGCCACCGAGACGATCGGGACGTACTGGTTCGACCACCCGCTCGAGTTCGACGACCGAGGGACCTGCAGCCTGCCGAACTGCTTCCCGGAGGCCTCGAGATCGAGCGTGCAGAGGATCGGGGAGTCGCTCATCGTCGCGACGGGCATCCTAGAGGATTGTTGACAATTTCGCTATAGTCGACAATCCTGGCAGCCGGGTCGCGGCCCGCCCTTCCCTCGTGCCACCCGGGGAAACGGCGCCGCAGCCTCACCTGAGCCCCGGCGGGAAGTCCGGCTGGGGCCCTCTAGGCTGCCTGGATCGCCAGCCCGGTCTCGAGGTCGAAGAAATGGAGGCGCTCGGTCGCGACGACGATCTCGATCGACTGCCCGACACGCGCCTGTGAACGGATGTCGAAGCGGCCGACGATCGGGGCCCGCCGTCGCGCGGCCTCCTCCCGGAGGTCCGCGGCGGTCGCGTCGTCGATGTCCGCCGCCACCTCCATCACCTCGGCCGTGACGACCGGGTCGGCCTCGATCTCGACGAACGCCAGCAGGTCGGAGCCGAGCAGCTCCGTCGTGAAGACCTCGCCTCGCAGGCGCCGTTCCTCGGGGGCGTCCGTGGCGATGGCGGCATCCTGGACGTGCTCCGAGCGGAAGCCGACGGCCAACGTCCGGCCGACGTGCTCCTCGAGCGCGCGACGCGCCGGGACGCTGTCGGGCACCGAGAGCCGCTGCCCACCGATCAGGCAGGTGAGCCCGCCCTCGCCACGCTCGAGCCGCGCCTGCACGAAGTTCATCGACGGGCTTCCCATGAAGCTAGCCACGAAGAGGTTCTTCGGGTTCTCGTACAGGCGCTGAGGCACATCGACCTGCTGCAGCTGGCCCTTCCGCAGCACGACGACGCGATCGCCCATCGTCATCGCCTCGACCTGGTCGTGGGTGACGTAGATCGTGGTCGCGCCGATCTCGCCCTGGATGCGGGCGATCTCCGACCGCATCTGCACGCGGAGCTTCGCGTCGAGGTTCGAGAGCGGCTCGTCCATCAAGAGCACGCGCGGATTCCTGACGATCGCGCGGCCCATCGCGACCCGCTGCCGCTGCCCGCCGGAGAGCGCCCTCGGCCGGCGGTCGAGGAGCTCGGTGAGCCGCAGCACGCCCGCGATCTCCTTGACGCGCTCCTCTACCTGCGTCTTGGGCACCTTCCGCATTCGCAGCCCGAAGGCGATGTTGTCCGCCACGGACATGTGCGGATAGAGGGCGTAGTTCTGGAAAACCATCGCGATGTCGCGCTCACGGGGAAGCACGTCGTTCGCGACGGTGTCGCCGATGCGGATCACACCCTCGGTCACGTCCTCGAGGCCGGCGACCATGCGGAGCGCCGTCGTCTTGCCGCAGCCCGACGGGCCGACGAAGACCATGAACTCACCGTCCCGCACCTCGAGGTCGAGCCCGTC
>DAIOGR010000132.1:0-6094 GCA_036745155.1 Gaiella sp. | reverse complement strand
CAGAACCTCGAGAACGACTTCCACCGCCTGGACATCGACCGCCATGCGGTGGCGGTCGTGACGCAGGTGGAGGTGTCCGCCGACGACCCGGCCTTCCAGGCCCCGTCGAAGCCGATCGGGTCGTTCATGGACGAGGCGATGGCCACGAAGCGGCGGGACGAGGACGGCTGGGCGGTGCGGGAGGACGCGGGCCGCGGCTGGCGCAGGGTCGTCCCCTCCCCCGAGCCGATCCGCATCGTCGAGGTCGACGCGATCCGCTCCCTGATCGAGAACCGCTTCGTCGTCATCTCGGTCGGCGGCGGCGGCATTCCCGTCGTGGCCGACGAGAAGGGCGAGCTGACCGGGATCGCGGCCGTGATCGACAAGGACCACGCCTGCTCGCTGCTCGCGAACAACATCGAGGCAGAGCTGTTGCTGATCACGACCGCCGTCGAGAAGGTCGCGCTCGACTTCGGGCAGCCGACCCAGCGCTGGATCGACCGGATGACGCTCTCCCAGGCGAAGGAGTACCTCGCCGAGGGCACGCACTTCCTGCCGGGCAGCATGGCACCGAAGATCGAGGCCGTCGTCGACTTCCTCGAGCGCGGCGGCGGCACCGCGATCATCACCGACCCGGAGAACGTCGAGCGGGCCCTGGCGGGCGAGACGGGGACGCACATCGTCTCCGGCTGACGCGTTAGGGTCGAATCATGACCGACCTGTCGAGAAGGCTCGCCGTCGCTCGTGGCGACGAGCCCGCTGACACCGTCGTCCGGGGCGGCCGGGTGTTCTGTGTCTTCACCCGCGAGTGGCTCGACGCGGACGTCGCGATCGCCGACGGCGTCGTCGCGGGCGTCGGCCGGTATGAGGGGAACGAGGTCGTCGAGGCCGAGGGGCGCTACGTGGTGCCGGGCTTCATCGACGCCCACATGCACCTCGAGTCGGTGAAGCTGCTCGTGGACGAGTTCGCCCGCCTCGTGCTGCCGCTCGGGACGACCGCCGTCGTCGCCGACCCGCACGAGATCGCGAACGTGCTCGGCTCCGACGGCGTCCACTGGCTGCTCGACGCGTCCGAGGACCTGCAGCTCGAGGTCTACTTCATGGCGCCCTCCTGCGTACCGGCCTCGCCGTACGAGTCGCCCCGCAGGCCGCTCAGCCCGGGTGACCTGGAGGCCCTGATGCGGCGCAGCCGGGTGCTCGGGCTCGCCGAGATGATGAACTTCCCGGGAGTCGTCAACGGACTGCCCTCGGAGCTCGCCAAGCTCGCGCTCGAGGGTGCGGAGCACGTCGACGGGCACGCGCCGGGGCTGCTCGGCAAGGGGCTGCAGGCGTACGCAGCCGCGGGCATCCGCTCCGACCACGAGGCGCTGACAGTCGAGGAGGGCCGCGAGCGGCTCCGCGCCGGCATGTGGCTGCTCGTTCGCGAGGCGTCGATGGCGCGCAACCTCCGCGCGCTGCTGCCGCTCGTCCTCGAGTATGGGCCTGGCCGGATCGCGTTCTGCACCGACGACCGCGATCCCGACGACATCGCCGACAACGGGCACATCAACGGCATGGTGCGCGAGGCGGTGGCGTTCGGCGTCACGCCCGAGGACGCTCTGCTGCTGGCGTCGTTCCATCCGGCCCAGTGGCACGGGCTCGGCCACCTCGGCGCGGTCGCCGCCGGCTACCAGGCGGACCTGCTCCTGCTGCCCGATCTGGTGAGCTTCATGCCCGACCTCGTGCTGAAGCGCGGCCGTCCGATCGTCGATGTGCCGCCCGTGCCCGTGCCCGAGTGGGTGCGGCAGACGGTGCGAGTGCGCCCGGTTACCGCCTCGGACTTCGCGATTCCCTCGGACGGCTCCACGATGCGCGCGATCGGGCTGATCGAGGATCAGGTCGTGACCGAGTCGCTCGAGCGCGAGCCGGTGGTCGTGGACGGTCACGCGGTCGCGGACGCCGAGGCCGGCCTGGCCAAGATCGCGGTCGTCGAGCGCCACCTCGCGACCGGGAGGATCGGCCTCGGGTTCGTCGCCGACTCCGGTCTCCACAGCGGCGCGCTCGGATCGTCGGTCGCCCACGACGCCCACAACCTCGTCGTCGTCGGCATGACCGACGACGACATGGCGTTCGCCGTCCAGCACCTCGCCGACATCGGCGGCGGCATCGTCGCCGTCGAGGGCGGCCGCGTCGTCGCCGAGTGCCCCCTGCCCGTGGCCGGCCTCCTCTCGGATGCCCCGCTCGCCGAGGTGATCGCGCAGAGCAGCGCCACGAACGAGGCCGCCGCGTCGCTCGGCTGGTCGGGCGCGACGCCGTTCCTGACGCTCGCGTTCCTGGCGCTCTCCGTGATCCCGTCGCTGAAGATCACCGACCGTGGCCTCGTCGACGTCGACCGTTTCGAGCTCGTTCCGCTCGAGGCGCCGGCGCGATGACCGAAATCGCCCTCGGCCTGACCTACGACGACGTGCTCCTCGTGCCGCGACGCTCGCGGGTGCGCTCACGTCGCGACGTCTCGACCCGCTCGCGCTTCACTCCGGGGATCGAGCTCGAGCTCCCGATCGTGTCCGCCAACATGGACACGGTCACGACAGCGCCGATGGCGGTCGCGATGGCGCAGCTCGGCGGCATCGGCGTGGTTCACCGCTTCCTTCCGATCGACGGGCAGGTGGCCGAGGTGCGGCGCGTGAAGCGGTATCTCACCCATGTCGTCGCGGAGCCGTACGCCGTGGCACCGACGCTGACGCTCGCGCGGGCACGTGCCGAGGCGAATCGTCTCGACGTCACGGGCCTCCTCGTCGTCGATCCAGAGGGGCGGCTCGCGGGCGTCCTTACCGCGCGCGACATGCTGGCCGGGGAAGACGGTGACCTGGTAGAGGCGCTGATGACGCCGGCGGATCGTCTCGTCACGGCCCCAGCCGGCATCGCACTCGACGATGCGCGCCGGCTGCTGACCGCGAGCCGGCTCGAGAAGCTCCCCCTCGTCGACGAGGACGGCCGCCCGAGCGGGTTGATCACCCTGCGCGACCTCGCCGTCGCCGAGCGCTACCCCTTCGCCACGCGCGACGCCCTCGGCCGGCTCCAGGTCGCGGCCGCAGTCGGCGTCCGCGGCGACTACCTCGAGCGCGCCGAGGCGCTCGTCGCCGCCGAGGTGGACGCCCTCGTGCTGGACATCGCCCACGGGCACGCCGACGCGGCGATCGAGGCTGTCCAGGAGCTGAAGCGCACGTGGCCCGATCTGGACGTGGTTGCCGGCAACGTCGCCACCGGGGACGGAGTGCGCGATCTCGCAGCCGCGGGAGCGGATGCGGTGAAGGTGGGCATCGGCCCGGGCTACGCCTGCACGACGCGGCTCGTGGCCGGGGTCGGCGTGCCGCAGTTCTCGGCAGTGCTGGATTGCGCGACGGCCGGAAGGGAGATCGGCATTCCGCTGATCGCGGACGGCGGCGTCCGGCGCGCCGGGCACGTGGCGACGGCGATCGGGGCAGGGGCGAGCACCGTCATGGTGGGGAGCCTGTTCGCGGGCCGCGAGGAGAGCCCCGGCGACGTGGTGCGGCGGCGCGGGCAGCTGTTCAAGGTCTACCGGGGCATGGCCTCACGCTCGGCGGCCGCGGCGCGCCTGGCCGTCGAAGGGCGCGGCGACTCGCTCGACCAGTACGTGGCCGAGGGCGAGGAGATGGAGTTCCCGTTGCGCGGCTCCGTGGCCGAGGTCGTCGAGGACCTCGCCGGCGGGCTGCGCAGCGGGATGAGCTACGTGGACGCGACGTCGGTGCCCGAGTTCTGGGAGCGGGCGAGCTTCGTGCGTCAGACAGAGGCCGGCGAGCGGGAGTCACATCCCGGCTCCGCCTCGTGACGCGGAGCGCGGTCACGGCTCACTGACGGGGCGGAGCGGTCTCTCTGCTCACCGGGCGGCCAGTCTGCGCAGGAAGCCGTCCAGGACGTCCAGCGCCACCGCGATGTCGTCCCCGCTCACGTCCTCGGCCGGATTGTGGCTGATCCCGCCCGCGCAGCGGACGAACAGCATGCAGGCGGGGGTGATCGCCGCCATCACGGCGGCGTCGTGCCCCGCTCCGCTGACGAGCCGTCGGACGGGCAGGTCGAGGTCGTCGACCGCCGCGGCGAGCACGGCCGTGAGCTCCGCCGCGGTCGCAACGGCGGGAGTCTCCTGCACCGTCTCCCAGCTCAACTCGAGGCGTCGTGCGGCCGTGATCGCGTGGGCTGCTGCTCGGGCGGCCTCAACGGCGACGACCCGTCGGTCGTCGCTCGCATGACGGACGTCGAGGCTCAGCACCGTCCTCCCGGGGACGACGTTGGCAGCTCCGGGAGAGACGGCGAGCTCACCCACGGTGGCGACGAGACCCTCCGACGCGCGGGCGATGCGCTCCACCTCGAGCACGAGCTCCGCCGCCCCGCCGAGCGCGTCGCGCCGAAGCTCCATCGGCACCGTGCCGGCGTGCCCTGGCTCCCCGGTGAGCGTGACCCGTGCGCGCGTCTGGCCGGCGATCGCCTCGACGACCCCGACCGGCAGGCCTTCGGACTCGAGCAGCGGTCCCTGCTCCAGGTGCACCTCGCAGTAGCCGAGCAGGCCGGCGGGATCGCAGGCGCACCGCGCGATCGCGCCGGGATCTCCGCCTGCGGCAGCGACGGCGGCGCCGAGCTCGATCCCGTCCTCGTCGACGAGGGAGAGGTAGGCGGGATCGAAGCTGCCGGCGAACGCCTTGCTCCCCAGGTAGGCGGCGCCGAAGCGGACACCTTCCTCGTCCGCGAACCCGACCACCTCGACGGCGAACGGCAGGCGCACGCCGGCGCCCGCGAGTCGCTCGACGGCGGCGATGCCGCACACGACCCCCAGCGCTCCGTCGAAGCGCCCTGCGTCGCGCACCGTGTCGAGATGCGAGGCGATCACGAGAGCCGGCGCGCCCGGCCGGGACCCCTCGTACCGGCCGATCACGTTCCCGATCGGATCGAGACGGACGGCCAGTGAAGCCGCCTCCATCCACCCGGCCACCGTCTCCGTCGCCCGGACGAGCGCCGGCGTCGCGAAACGGCGCGTGAGCAAGCCCGGCTCCTCGCTGATCGCGCCGAGCGCAAGAATCCGCTCCAGCACGCGCTCTGCCTCGATCGTCACCAGACCGGCCGCTCCTCTCCCACGACACCTCGTCGCGCCATGCAAGCCGTAGCGGCCGCGGCTGTCAACCAGACGGGGCACGCAGTGCCGGGCAGCGATATCGTCCGCGCGATGTCGAACCTCGAGCGCATCTCGGCAGCGGACCCGTACCACGAGCCGCCCGCCTCACCGGCTGCAGCATGCGGGAAAGGCCGTCTGTGACGCCTGCGGGCGGGGCGAGGCTGTTCGCGAACGCCTGGGTCGTCACGATGGACGATGCCGGCGCCGAGCACCTTTCCGGTTGGGTCCACGTCGAGGACGGCCTCGTCGTCGCTACCGGGAGCGGCGCGGAGCCGGCGGTCGCCGAGCGCGTCGACCTCCACGGCGCCGTCGTCACGCCCGGCCTCGTCAACACCCATCACCACCTGTACCAGACGCTGACCCGCGCCCGGGCGCAGCAGGCCGACCTGTTCACCTGGCTGCGGGAGCTGTATCCGGTGTGGTCCCGGATCGACGCCGAGGCGGAGTATGCGGCCGCCCGCACCGGGCTCGCGGAGCTCGCGCTGTCGGGCTGCAGCACCGTGTTCGACCACCACTACGTGTTCCCGCGGGGCCGCCAGGGGCTGATCGAGGCGGAGGTGCAGGCGGCCCGCGAGCTCGGCGTGCGCATCGTCGCCTCGCGGGGGTCGATGGACCTCGGCGTCTCTGCCGGAGGGTTGCCCCCCGACGACCTCGTCGAGGACATCGACGCCGTCCTCGCCGAGACCGAGCGCCTCGCAGCCGCTCTGCACGAGCCCGGCGCGGGTGCCCGCGTTCAGCTCGCCGTCGCTCCGTGCTCGCCCTTCTCCGTCACCGGCAGGCTGATGGAGGAGTCCGCAGCCCTGGCCCGGCGCCTCGGCCTGCCGCTGCACACGCATCTTGCCGAGACGCTGGAGGAGGAGAACTACTGCGTCGAGCTCTACGGCTGCCGCCCGGTGGAGTACCTCGAGCGGCTCGGCTGGCTCGCTGACGACGTCTGGTGCGCGCACTGCG